>JANNSK010000013.1:0-7061 GCA_031402515.1 Alphaproteobacteria bacterium
CTTTTTCTGCCGCCATATTCCCCCGACATCATGCCCATCGAAAAAACCTTCGGCACCATCAAAAAGCGCCGCCAGCTTCTGCCAAATCACTCCATCGAACAGGCCATCAATATGTACTGTTAATTATTGAATCGAGTATAACGCCCTCCTCCTAACCTCCCCCCTAGAGGGGGGAGGAACCCAACCACTGTGCCTGCCTAACAGAAGAGGCAACGCTGCGGTTAAGAGCATTCTTGAATTATCGAGCCAGCGGAAACGCCACGCCGTGAATCACGCACGCCGCCTCAAGCGTATTGCGCAGCAAACAAGCAATGGTCATGGGGCCGACGCCGCCGGGTACGGGCGTGATTTTGGCGGCGACTTCTTTTGCGGCGGTGAAATCGACATCGCCGACGAGTTGGCTGTCGGCTGTCGGCTGTCGGCTGTCGGCTGGCATACGATTAATCCCCACATCAATCACGGTGGCGCCCGGCTTGATCCAATGCCCCTTCACGAATTCCGGTTTGCCGATGGCGGCGATGAGAATATCCCCGCGGCGGGTTTCCTGAATCAGCGTTTCGGTTTTGGAGTGGCAGATGGTCACGGTGCAGCTCTCGCGCAGTAACAGCTGTGCCATCGGCTTGCCCACGATATTGCTGCGTCCCAGCACCACCGCGTGTTTCCCGGCCAGATCACCAAGCTCGTGTTTTAATAACAGAAGGCATCCCAAGGGTGTGCAGGGCACAAGGCCCGATTGCCCGACCGCGAGGCGACCGGCATTGATGACGTGAAACCCATCGACATCCTTCGCCGGATCGATGGTGTTGATGATCGATTGTGCGTTGATATGCTTGGGCAGCGGTAGTTGTACTAAAATCCCGTGCACCGACTGGTCCGCATTCAGGCGCACGATTTCTTTGAGCAAGTCACCTTCGGTGATGGTCGCGGGCAGATATGTATCAAACGAAGCAATGCCCGCTTCAGCGCAGGCGGCTTTCTTGTTGCGCACATAGACCTGGCTCGCCGAATCGTCGCCTACCAGTACTACGGCCAGGCCTGGTGTCAGGCCGCCCAAGCCCGCAACGGCTTGCTTTACTTCACCACGCAGCTTGGCGGCGAAGGCTTTGCCGTCGATGATTGCCGCTGTCATAGCCATCCTCTTAACTGCGTCATGCTCGCATTTGTTGCGAGCATCCATGGATCCTCGCGACGAGCGCGAGGATGACGGCTAGGGAGATTACTTAACATCAGGCACCCCTTGGGTCGTCGAATACTCGAAGTGATAGGCAACGCCCGGATAGACAATGTCGCGAATGGCGTGGGCGGCCTGGGCGGCCTCGGCGAAACCGCAAAGGATGAGTTTTAACTTGTGTTTATAGGTCGCGATGTCGCCGATGGCGAAGATGCCGGGCGCGCTGGTCTGCGCCGTGCCGGAATCGATGGTGATGTGTTTCTGGTCGAGGTTGAGGCCCCATTCGGCGATGGGGCCGAGCTCCATGGACAGGCCGAAGAACGCCAATAAATGCTGCGCAGCAATTTTACGTGTTGCGCCGTCCATGGATTTCACGTTCACGGCGGAAAGTTCTCCGTTTGCGCCCTCTAAACTGTCGAGCTGGTAGGGCACGACGAATTCAATTTTGCCGGTTTTGGCGATGGCTTCCATTTTGGATACCGACTCAGGCGCCGCGCGGAATTTATCGCGGCGATGTACAAAATAGATCTTCTTCGCCACATCGGCGAGCGAGTTCGCCCAATCGACGGCGGAGTCGCCACCGCCGGCGATCACGATTTCGGCATCGCGAAAGTCTTCGCGCTTGGCCACCATGTAATGCACCGAGGTGCCCTCATATTGCTCGATACCGGCGAGCGGTGGGCGGTTGGGGCCGAAGGCGCCGCAGCCGGCGGCGATGATAACGGCCTTACAATGGATGATGTTGCCGGCGGAGGTAACGAGTTTCCAGCCGCTATCTGCTTTTTCGAGTTTGGTGACCTGCTGGCCTAAATGGTAGGTGGGCGAGAAGGGTGCGGCCTGCTTCTCAAGATGTTTGATCAGCTCCTGCGCTTCGACGGTGGGGAAGCCCGGAATGTCGTAGATGGGTTTTTCGGGGTAAAGCGCAGTGCACTGGCCACCCAGCGCCGGCAGGGTGTCAATCGCATGGGCTTTGATTTTGAGCATGCCCAGTTCGAAAATCGCGAATAGCCCCACCGGCCCTGCGCCAATGATGGCAACATCGGTCGTATAAGTGGAGCCTGTTGTGCTGCTTTGCGGCATGGTCATTTGACGCTGAGGCTTAAAACAATGATACTGAGTAAACAACAGAAAACGTCATTGCGAGGGTAGTAAAGCAATCCAGATCTCGTCATCCTCGCGCTCGTCGCGAGGATCCATCTTAAGAGTGGATGCTCGCAATGAATGCGAGCATGACGGAGTTTGTGGTTGGATTGGTGCTCGCAATGACGAGGAGAGGGCGGGAATGCAAAACGACCAATATCCCTGGCTTGCGCACTACCCCAAGAACATTTCCTGGGCGGAAACCTTTTTCGGCCGACCGCTTTATACGCTGCTCGACGATACGGCGGCCAAGTATCCCCATAACATCGCGCTGGACTTCTACGGCAAGGAATACACCTATGCCAAGCTGCTCGAAATGGTCAACCGCATTGCCCGCGGGTTGCAGGATATCGGGGTCAAAAAAGGCACGCGGGTCGGCATGTTCATGCCCAACTGCCCGCAATTTGTGATGGCCTATTACGCCATCCTCAAAGCGGGCGGCACGGTGGTCAATTTCAATCCGCTTTATTCCAAGCACGAAATCGAGCACCAGCTCAAGGATGCCCATGTTGAGATCATGTTCACGGTGAATCTGCGCCTGACCTATGCCAAGCTGAAACCGTTTATCGGTGTCAGCTCCTTACGCAAAATTGTCATGTGCCAGTTTCAGGAGGCGATGCCGATGGCGCGCCGCGCACTGTTCGTTGCTGCCAAGCAGAAGGACATACTGAACGCGCCGAAAGACAGTTACCATGTCGCGCTCAACGATCTGCTCGAAACTACCGAAATCGGCGATCCGCCCAACGTGCTGCCAGATTCCGCCCCCGCCGTGCTGCAATATACCGGCGGTACCACCGGTGTACCGAAGGGGGCGGTGCTAACCCACAGCAACCTTTACATCAACGCGCTGCAATGCAAGCGCTGGATTGGCGCCGACCTTGTCGAGGGCAAGGAAACCCTGCTCGCCATCATCCCGTTTTTTCATGTGTTCGCGATGACGGTGGCGATGAATTTCGCCATCGGCGAAGGTTACAGGATTATCATCCACCCTAAGTTCGATCTCAAACATGTGCTCGGTGATATCGATGCGAAGAAACCCACGTTGATGCCGGGAGTCTCGACGCTTTATGCCACTATCAATAACGCGCCGACGCTGAAGAAATACGACCTTTCCTCGCTCAAGCGCTGCATCTCGGGCGGCGGGCCGCTGCCGGTCGAGGTGAAGGACAAATTCGAGCAGCTCACCGGCTGTATTCTCGTTGAAGGTTATGGGCTCACTGAAACCTCGCCGGTTGTTACCTGCAACCCGCTTTATGGCAATAACAAGCGTGGCTCGATCGGCCTGCCGTTGCCCGGCACCATCCTCGAAGTTATCGATAAGGACGACAAACGCACACCTCTTAAGGTGGGCGAGATCGGCGAAATCTGTATTCGCGGCCCGCAAGTGATGCAGGGCTACCTCGACAAGCCGGAGGAGACCGACAATGTGATCAGAAACGGCCGCCTGCATACGGGGGACTTGGGCTATATGGATGGGGAGGGATATTTCTTCATCGTCGACCGCCTGAAGGAAATGCTCAAAGTCAGTGGCTATAATGTGTATCCGCGCAATGTGGAGGAGGAGATTTACTCGCATCCTGCGGTGGCCGAATGCGCGGTGATTGGCCTCGAGCATCCCACGCGCGGGCAGATGATCAAGGCCTATCTCGTGCTCAAAGAGGGCAAGTCATTGACCGGCGGCGAGCTCAAGGATTTCCTCAAAACCCGCATGCCTGCCTATTCGGTGCCGCATGAAGTCGAGTTCCGCGCTGAGTTGCCCAAATCCGCCATCGGCAAAATCCTCAAGAAAGAACTCGTCGCCGAGGAAAAGGCGAAGCACGGGTAAGCTTCATTGCTTCGAGCTGAAGTCCTCGTAATGACGTTGTAATTAACTTCAGTATGGCGTAATTTTACCCCAGCGCCCAACCTTAGGAGAACTTATGCCTGCCACTGCAAAAGCTATGAAATCCACCGATTACAAAGTCGCCGACATCGGCCTGGCCGAATGGGGCAGGCGCGAAATCACCATTGCCGAAACCGAAATGCCGGGCCTCATGGCCCTGCGCGAGGAATACGGCAAGGCGCAGCCGATGAAGGGCGCCCGCGTCGTCGGCTGCCTGCACATGACGATCCAAACCGCCGTGCTCATTGAAACGCTGACCGCGCTTGGCGCGGAAATCCGCTGGTCGAGCTGCAATATCTATTCGACGCAGGATCAGGCCGCTGCAGCCATCGCTGCGACGGGCGTTCCCGTATTCGCCTGGAAGGGCGAGACGGAAGAGGAATATGACTGGTGCATTGAACAGACCATCCAGGGTCCGGGCGGCTGGGTGCCCAATATGATTCTCGACGATGGCGGAGACTTGACCCGTATCATGCACGAGAAATATCCGGAGCTTCTGAAAAACGTCAAAGGCATTTCGGAGGAAACCACCACCGGCGTGCACCGCCTGCTTGAGATGGAAAAAGCCGGCAAACTCGGCGCGCCCGCCTTCAACGTAAATGACTCCGTCACCAAATCGAAATTCGATAACCTGTATGGTTGCCGCGAGTCGTTGCTCGATGGCATCAAGCAAGCCACCAACGTCATGATCGCCGGTAAAATGGCGGTGGTCTGTGGTTATGGCGATGTGGGCAAAGGCTGCGCGGCGGCACTGCGTGGGCAGGGTGCGCGTGTTGTCGTTACCGAAGTCGATCCGATCTGCGCATTGCAGGCGGCGATGGAAGGGTATCAGGTGCTGACGTTAGAGGACGTGGCAGAAAAGGCGGATATTTTCGTCACCACCACCGGCAACAAGGATATCATCACCATCGACCATATGCGCAAGATGCATGACCGCGCCATTGTCTGCAACATTGGCCACTTCGATACGGAGATCCAAGTCGCTGCGCTGCGCAATTACAAATGGCATGAGGTGAAACCGCAGGTAGATGAGATCGAGTTTCCCGATGGCAAACGCATTATTTTACTGGCGCAGGGTCGTCTCGTGAACTTAGGGTGCGCCAATGGCCACCCGAGTTTTGTGATGTCCAGTTCCTTTACCAATCAAGTATTGGCGCAGATCGAGCTATGGAAAAACTCAGCGAAATATGGTAAAAAAGTATATGTGCTGCCCAAGCAGCTCGATGAGAAAGTCGCGGCGCTACATCTCAAGAAAATCGGCGCCAAGTTGACCAAACTCACGCGTGAACAGGCCGAGTATCTCGGCGTTTCTGTCGACGGCCCGTTCAAGAAGGATTGGTATCGGTATTAACATGCACGGCGTCATCCTCGGGCTCGTCCCGAGGATCCATGGATTCTCGCGACGAGCGCGAGAATGACGGTATGAGGGGATGCTAAACAAAGTCGCACAGCTTTTTCGTAAACAGGAATCCTCAAAGCAGGGCGAGTTCACGCGGCTGTTGCAGGAAAACGCGCATCTCAAAATGGAAGCGCTGCGCTACGCCAACATCATCAACTGCTCGCTCAATCCCATCTGGCAACGCGACGCCAGCCTCAAAATCACCTTCTGCAACCTGGCTTTCTCGGAAATAGCCGAGGAAACCTCCGACCATGTGATCGCCGTCGGCGATATGGAACTGTTCAAGGGCCATTCGCAGCTCGCCAGAAAAGCGCTCGAAGGCGGGCGCGAGCAAGTCGAGCGCCGGCATATCATTGTCGGTGGTGAGCGCAGGCTATACATGATCCGCGAAGTGCCCTTCCCGAAAGAAGGCATGGTCATCGGCTACGCCAAAGATATCAGTGAACTCGAAGGCGCACAGGAGGAAATCCAGCGCCATATTTCAGCGCTGCGCGACCTTCTCGAAAGCTCCACCTCGGCGATGGCGATTTATGGGCGTGACATGCGCCTCAAGTTTTACAACTTCGCGTTTGTCGCGTTGTGGAAACTCGACGAGGTCTGGCTCGATACCGAACCTACTTACGGCGAAGTGCTCGAGGCTTTACGCGACAAACGTCGCCTGCCGGAGCAAGCCAACTTCAAGGCTTTCAAGGAGCAGCAGCAAAAACTTTTCACCACGCTGATCGAGCCCACCGAGGAATTCTTCTACTTACCCGATAATAAAACCCTGCGGGCGATTGCGATTCCACACGCGCTGGGAGGCATTCTGTTTGCCTATGAAGATGTCACGGACCGCCTGGCGCTCGAGCGTTCCTACAACACGCTGATCGCGGTGCAGCGCGAAACACTCGACAACCTGCATGAAGGCATCGTCGTGTTCGGCGAGGACGGGCGGTTAAACTTAAGCAACCCGACCTTCTGCAAACTGTGGCATGTCTCACCGGAATTCACTGCGTCCGAGCCGCATATCCGCGACCTGATGACCAAGTGCCGCGATTTATTCGTCAGTGACGATTGGGAGAACTTCCTCGACAATCTCATCGCGCGCTTCCAGCAGCGCCAGTTCTTCGCGGTGCGTTTCGAGCGCTCGGACGGCAGCGTGCTTGATTGTTCCTGCGTACCGTTGCCCGACGGGGCGACGTTACTTTCGTTCATTGATGTCACGGCCTCAACACTCGTTGAACGCAGCTTGCGCGAACGCACGCAGGCGCTGGAGGATGCCGACCGGCTTAAAACCGAATTCCTCGCCAATATGTCCTACGAGTTGCGCTCGCCGCTTACCTCGATTTCCGGTTTTGCTGAAATGCTGGCCAAGCAATATGTCGGTCAGCTCAACGAATCGCAGAAGGAATATGTGGGCGGCATCTACCAGTCGGCGCAGCAGCTCGCCGCGCTGATTTCCGACATTATCGACCTTGCCTCGATTCAAG
>JANNSK010000014.1:0-51619 GCA_031402515.1 Alphaproteobacteria bacterium
CTCGATGGTGTGGTCTGCTCGCCATTTGAAATCGCGCCACTACGCAAAGCGATGGGTAACGACCTCATCCTCGTCGTGCCCGGCATTCGCCCCGAAGGCGATCAAGCTGGCGACCAGAAACGTATCCTTACTCCCAAGGAAGCGCTGGCGCGCGGCGCGGATTATCTCGTCATCGGCAGGCCGATCACCGAAGCCACCAATCGCGCCAAAGCGGCGCAAACGATTGCTGAGTCTTTGAAGTAGCTTCCCTTCGGCGAGCCCTCTCCCAAAATTCGTAAGGACGAATTTTGACCTCTCCCGATGGGAGAGGTGTATCCGCTCACGCGGATTGGCAGAAAGAAGTGAGGATTCGAGGCTTGCTTACCTCTCCCACCGGGAGAGGTCGAAATCGCTTTAGCGATTTCGGGAGAGGGCATACTGACGCACTACAGTGTAGGTGCAATATCCGCCCGCTGCGCTGTGCGTGCGGTCCATTTCATGTCGCGGGAGGCGGATTGCAGACGGTCGGTTGTTACCTCGCCTACGCGATCAGCGAGATGCGAAGCAAGCGTGGACGCATCGATCGTGACACCTTTTTCTTTCGCCATGTATTCGGCGAGATCGGCAAGCAGCGCCTTCTGCGTTTCCGGCGGCTGCGCGGCGATTACACAGGCGGCAGCTTTTTCGAGTTCGGCGAGTTCGGCGGGCTTAAATCCGTTCTTGGTAATCTGGTCGCGGTTTGACATCATCAGCATCGTATTGCCAAAGAGGTAAAGTGCGAGCTGCAAGGTGGATGTATAATGCGGCTTTAACGTTTGCGACGGAAAAACATCGTTGCGGCCAATGAAATCCTGCCGCGCGCGTAGGGCAAGGAATCCGTTATTGACGAAATATGCGCCTGCAGAAAAGCGTAGTGGTTTTTCTTTGACGAAAGCGATGGCCTTGCCGATGAATCCTTTATCCTCGTTTTTCTTGCGGGCTTCGGGGTCTTCCTTCACCAGCAATCCGACCAGCGCACCGACCATCACCACTGCGCCGATCCAGAAGGTGCTCGACATCGCCTCGATGCCTTTGAGATTGAGCGCTGTCGGCCGCCAGCTTTTGGTGCCCTTGCCGATTTCCAACGCCCCTTCGCGTATCAACATCCCCGCGCCAAGCGCATACATCGAGTTCAGGATTTCGGATGGATGCTCGTAGAGGAACAGTTCGACATTCTCCCACAGGCTGCGTTGCTTGAGTAACTTGGATTGTTCGCGCGCATCGCTCGGAATCGTAATGCCTTTTTGTTTTAAATATTGCTCAAGCTTGGTTGCCTGAATGCGCAACTGTGTTTCGCTTTTGGGATTGCCGTAATAGGCCGCGCCCAGACCGCCCACCAGCCAACTCACCGCGCCACCCGCCGTGCCCGAGGCCACCTCAGCCATGGTCTTTTTGCCCGCACGAACGTCGGGTAAGCTACGCGTGATGCCCGCCACGCACATGGCGATGTCGCCCAACGTGTAGCTCCAACCCGCCAGCTTCAGCGAGCGTTCGCCGATGGGCCGCGCGGAATCGTCGGACGTATTCTGTGCCGATAATGTGTCAGTCGTTCGCAATAGACACTCCTTGACACCCTATCCTACCATGAAAGTGTGACAGGCTTATGACAACCGGCTATAAATTATGGAAATTTTGGAGGTGTTATGGGCAATTTGGGTTCCACGTTCGAGGGGGCACTAACGCCCTTAGTCGATTTCCTCTCATCCATTTTATTCTATAATATCAGCGGGTTTCCGTTCATCGTACTGTGGCTTGTCGTCGCCGCGGTGTTCTTCACTTACCATCTCAACTGGGTGAATGTCCGCCTCGTGCGCCATGCCTTCGACCTCGTAACAAAAAAGCGCAAGACCAGCACCGCAAAGGGCGAAGTCAGCCAGATGCAGGCCCTACTATCGGCGGTCGCCGCCACCGTGGGATTGGGCTCGATTGCAGGCGTATCCGTCGCGGTCGCCATCGGCGGGCCGGGCGCGGTGTTCTGGATTGTGGTCATGGGCCTGTTCGGCATGAGCACCAAATTCGCCGAGGTCACGCTGTCGATGAAATACCGCAAAATCGTCAAAGGCAAAGTTTACGGTGGGCCGATTCAATACCTCAAGCAAGGCCTCGCCGAGCATCACATGCCGCAACTCGGCAAAGCGCTCGCCGGGCTGTTCGCCCTGTTCTGCCTGGGCGGCGCGTTGGGTGGCGGAAACATGTTCCAATCCAACCAGACGGTGAAAATTATCACCCATGAATTGCCGATGCTGGCACCGTGGGTCGTTGCGGCCGCCTTCGCGACGCTCGTTGGCCTCGTGCTGTTCGGCTCGATTCAGCGCATCGCCAAAGTGGCGGAGAAAGTCGCCCCGGCGAAAGGGATTGTGTACCTAGCCTGCGCGGTGATTATCGTATTCGCCAACATTGAAAACCTGCCGCACGCACTCGGCCAGATTCTCTCCGGCGCCTTCTCGGCAGATGGCGTGAAAGGCGGATTCATCGGCGGGTTGCTGGCGGTTGCCTTCAAACGCGCGCTGTTCGCGAATGAGGCAGGCCTCGGCTCCGCCCCCATCGCCCACGCTGCGGCAAAAGTGAAAGACCCGGCGCAGGAAGGCACCATCGCCATGCTCGAGCCACTATTCGCCGCCGGTATCGCCTTCCTTACCGGCCTCATCGTCGTCATCACCGGCGCGCATGAAGGCGCCACGCTGAGCGATGGCGTGCTCATTACTGCCAAGGCGTTCTCGTCTGTCGGCGACTGGTTCACGATTCTGCTCGCCATCAACGTGTTTATTTTTGCCTACGGCACCACTATCGGCTGGAGCTATTACGGCGAAATTGCCTGGAGTCACCTGTTCGGCCGCACCTACATCAAGGGCTACTATCTTCTGTTTGCCTTCGCCTGCTTCGTCGGTGGCGTCACCAATTTCGGCGTGGTGCTGGATTTATCCGACCTGCTGATTCTGGGAATGGCGCTGCCCAATGTCATCGCACTCTATGTGCTGCGTAACACCATCAAGCGCGAGATGAAGCGGTATATGAAGAAGGTCGGGGTTTAAGAATGGGGTGTCAGTGAAGCGTAGCTTGATTCTTATTGATGGATATTATTAGCAATAGACGCGTCGTGTTTCTTGGCCGCTTTCAACACTAAAGATACAAGCTCGCCCAATTCACCTTCATCAACATCGTTGCCGCGTGCTTTATTAAATGCGTCATTGATAATGTTCTTAGCTTCATCGCTTATACCAAATATGCTGCCTTCGCTGGCGTAGAATTGCATATCATCCCCATCAATGCGCCCGTTGGTGTTAGTGTCCATCGTCAACATAGCTGACTTCCTGCCAAATGTTGATGTATCTAACTGCAAATGAGTAATTACCTGTTTGTCCTCTAACTTGGGCGAATCAGTGTTCGTTAACTGAACATAGCCAGTGTAGGTATTTGTCCGCGGAATAGGGCCACTCATAAAGATCTCCATTGTTAGACAGTTCGTTTATACCTTATTTTTCACCATTAAGACCATGAGAGATTTGTGAAGTTTTTGTGACAATGGGGTGAGTATGGGCGGCCTGCCACGACGCAAGCCCTTGAGGAGCCTAACCAGTCCGCCTTCGTCCCATCCACCGCGCGCGGTGATGGGGCTACGGCGCGACACTCCGTTTCGCAAGGCCGCGCCAAAGGCGCGGGCGAAACGGGTGGTGAGCTGGGAGGGGATCGAACCCTCGACAACACGATTAAAAGTCGTGTGCTCTACCAACTGAGCTACCAGCTCCCACAAGGGGCTACCCTTCAAGGAAGGGCGAACTTACGAATAATCAACCATTTGTCAAGGAGTCAGGTGGCTTAAAGCATCACCGCTTGATAACTCCCCCCTTGAGGGGGAGTCGACGCGCCCCTTGAGGCGCGTCGGTGGGGGGTTGGGCGTTGAAGAATACCCCCCACGGATTTGCGAAGTACAAATCCCGCTCCCCCTCAAGGGGGGAGCTAAGAAAGTGTCGGAATATCGCCCAAAGCCCAGCCTGTGCGTAGTTTCGCCGCATGCTCTTCAAGGCTGCCCGATGCAATCGCCGCGCGCAGGCCAGACATCATCTCCTGATAATAGTGCAGGTTGTGCTGGGTCAATAGCATGGGTCCCAGCATCTCATTGGCCCTGAACAGATGATGCAGATAGGCCCGCGAGTAGCGATTGACCGGCGAGGTTGAGGTTTCATCGAGCGGACGCGGATCTTCGGCATGGCGGGCATTCCTGAGATTGAGCTCGCCGCGCGACGTGTAGGCACGGGCGAGACGCCCGGCACGAGTTGGTATCACGCAGTCGAACATATCGATGCCGCGCTCGACTGCCGCCAATATATCATCCGGCTTGCCAACGCCCATCAGGTAGCGCGGTTTGTCCTTCGGTAACGCGGACGCGGTGAAGTCGAGCACGCGCAGCATTTCCGCCTGCCCCTCACCCACCGCCAACCCACCAATCGCATATCCATCGAAGCCGATCTCGGTAAGCACCTTCACCGAACGCAGCCGTAACGGCTCGTACACACTCCCCTGCACAATGCCGAACAGGCCGTAACCGTCGCGCGCTTTGAACGCGTCTTTGGAACGCGCGGCCCAGCGCATGGAAAGTTCCATGGAGGTTTCGGCGTCGTGCTCGCTCACCGGATGCGGTGTGCATTCGTCGAACACCATGCTGATGTCACTGCCGAGCAAATGCTGAATCTCGATGGCGCGTTCAGGCGAGAGCTCCCATGTCGAACCGTCGATATGCGATTGGAACGTCACCCCCCGCTCGCTCATTTTGCGCAGGTTCGACAGCGACATCACCTGAAATCCGCCCGAATCGGTGAGGATGGGTTTTTCCCAGTTCATGAAATGGTGCAGGCCTCCCAACTTCGCCACCCGCTCCGCCCCCGGACGCAGCATCAGGTGATACGTATTACCGAGAATGATGTCCGCGCCTGTTGCAACCACGGCCTCGGGATGCATCGCCTTCACCGTTGCCTGCGTGCCTACGGGCATGAAGGCAGGCGTGCGGATGATGCCGTGCGCGGTGGCGAGTGTACCGGTGCGCGCGGCGCCGGCGGTGGCGGTGGCGGCGATGGTGAATGTCAGTGTCATGGTGCTTTATCTAGCAGTGACGCATCACCATAGGAATAGAAACGATAGTCGTGGGCGATGGCATGCTTATAAGCCGCTTGCATACGTTCCAGCCCGGCGAAGGCGGCAACCAGCATAAACAGCGTCGAGCGCGGTAGGTGGAAATTGGTCATCAGCCTATCCACCACTTTAAAGCGGTAACCCGGCGTAATAAAAATCCCGGTATCGCCGCTCCATGCGCGCAGACGGCCCGATGCATCCGCCACCGACTCAAGAATACGCAGCGAAGTCGTGCCCACGGCAATGACTTTGCCACCAGCGCGCTTGGTGTCGTTGATGGTGCGGGCAGTATCGTCGCTGATTTCCGCCCATTCGCGGTGCATGACGTGCTCGGAGGTCTCCTCGACCTTCACCGGTTGGAATGTGCCTGCCCCTACATGCAGCGTGACGAAGGCGCGTTTGACGCCGCGCGCATCGAGGGCCTTGAAAAGCGATTCGGTGAAATGCAGACCAGCAGTGGGTGCGGCGACGGAACCTTCCTCACGCGCGTAGATGGTTTGATAGTCTCCGGCGTCCTGCACCGTGTCGGCACGGGTGATGTAGGGTGGCAGCGGCATATGGCCGTAGCGGTGGAGTTTTTTGAATAACTCTTTTGCATCATCGTCGAAGCGAAGCCTAACTTGACCATCCTCCGTGCGACCGATGACTTCGGCAGTAAAATCGGCAGCGAAGGATAGCTGCATGCCCTGTTTCAATTTCTTCGCGGGTTTGGCGAAGGCGTGCCATGTGCCGTCCGCTTGGCGCTGATGCAGAAGTACTTCGATATTTCCTACAAATAGCCGCGCGGGAATGACTTTGCTGTCGTTGAAGACCAGTATATCGCCAGCATTAAGCAGCGATGGCAAATCACGCACGGTATAATCATGTAAAGCGTCACTTACATGCATCAGCTTCGCCGACTCGCGCGGGATAGCGGGCACAGTCGCAATGCGGTCTTTGGGAAGCCCGTAATCGAAAAGCGCGACGCGCACTTACTGCGCAGCAGCCTTCGGCGCCGGCGTGGCGTCATTGCCACCTTGCGCTTTCTCAACATCTGCCAGAATCTTCATGCTGATGATTTTGTCAGGATTCGAGGGCGGCTCGCCGCGTTTTATTTTATCGACGAACTCCATGCCCTGACCCACTTGGCCCCAGACGGTGTATTGACCGTCGAGGAACGATGTGGGCCCAAAGCAAATAAAAAATTGCGAATTGGCGCTGTTGGGGCTATTCGAGCGCGCCATCGACAGCGTGCCGCGCACATGCTTTCCGCTGTTGAATTCAGCCTTGATGTCGGGATATTTCGAGCTGCCGGTGCCGGTGCCGGTGGGATCGCCCGTCTGCGCCATGAAGCCTTCGATCACACGATGGAATACAACGCCGTCATAAAATCCTTCGCGGGTGAGTTGCTTGATACGCTCGACATGCTTCGGCGCAAGATCGGGACGCAACTCAATGACCACCGTACCATCCTTTAATTGCAGCAGCAGGGTATTTTCCGGGTCTTTGGTGGTGGCAGCATGAGAAGCGGTGGCCATAAGGAATACTCCGATGAGGGTGGTAAAGAAACGCATAATCAACTCCTATGAAAATCTGACTTTAAGTGCTTCCGCTACGGGTTTCGAGACAAATTTTGAAACGTCACCATTCAACCTGGCAATTTGTTTCACGAACCGCGACGAAATGAAATGCGTGGCGTCCGACGCTGTTAAGAACACGGTTTCGATGTCGGGAGCAATTTTGTTGTTCACCGATGCCATCTGGAATTCGTATTCGAAGTCGGACACCGCCCGCAAGCCCCGAATCAGCAAGGTAGCTTTTTCCTCCCGTGCAAAATTGACCAACAGGCCAGAGAAGGATTTGACACTGATGCGCTTGGCATCTTCGCCCAGCGATTCCAAATCGCCGCGCACGAGCGCAGCGCGGGTGTCAACATCGAATACAGGATCCTTCGCCGTATCGAGCGCCACGCCTATCACAAGCTGGTCAACGACGTGCAACGCGCGGCGAATAATATCCATATGCCCAAAGGTGATCGGATCGAAGGTGCCGGGGTAAATGCCAATGCGCATGTCAGTCATTAGTCTTCAGTCGTCAGTTTAGAATGGTCATCTGGAGACTGAAGATTGGAGACTGAAGACTCCTGTCCTTCGCCAATATCGATGACCGCGTCATCGGTAGCACCATTGCCCAGCATGCCTTCGCGGATGCGTACGGCGGAGATGACTTTCTCCTTCTCGTCGGTGCGGAAGACGATGACGCCTTGCGAGGTACGACCGCAGATGCGGATATCTTTCACCGGAGTACGGATCAGCGTGCCCTTGTCGGTGATAAGCATGATCTGATCACCCTGGTCGACCGGGAAAGAGGAAACGACGAAGCCGTTCTTCTTACCCATGCCGATGGCGGTAACGCCCGAACCGCCGCGATTGGTGACGCGGTAGGCGAAGGCGGAGGTGCGTTTGCCGAAGCCCTGCTCGGTGACGGTGAGGATCATTTCCTCGGCTTTTTCCATTTCGGCGATTTGTTCTGGCGTGAGTACCACCGCGTCCGTAGTGGGCGCAGCATCATCCACCTCCACGACAGCGGTTGAATCATCTCCCAACTCCTCACCGGAAGCGCGGCGTTTGGCGGAGGCGATTTTGAGATAGGCCTCGCGCTCCTCCGCGCTGGCGCGGATGCCGTGCAGCACGGTGATGGAAACAACCGCATCCTTCTCAGCAAGCTTCACGCCACGCACCCCATCCGACGTCCGCGACTTAAATACGCGCACGGCATTCACCGGGAAGCGAATCGCTTTGCCGGCACGGGTGGCGAGCAGCACGTGGTCGTCTTCCGCACAGGATTTTACGCCGACGAGTTTGTCATTTTCTTCCATGCGAATGGCGATTTTTCCGTTGCTCTGCACCGATTTGAAATCAGACAGGTCGTTACGGCGCACGTTGCCGTTCGCGGTGGCGAAGAAGATATTGAGCTTATCCCAATCCTCTTCGTCCTCCGGCATAGGCATGAAGGTTTCGACCGTTTCACCGGTTTTCAGCGGGAAAATATTGACCAGCGCCTTACCGCGCGCTTGCGGGGTTGAAAGCGGCAAGCGATAGACTTTTAATTTATACACTTGGCCGGTGGAGGAGAAGAACAACACCGGCGCGTGGGTATTGGCGACGAAGAGCTCCGTCGTTGCGTCTTCTTCGCGCAAATCAATCCCCGAGCGGCCCTTGCCGCCGCGTTTTTGTGCGCGGTAGGCGGCAAGTGGCACACGCTTGATATAGCCGCCCGCAGTGACCACAACGACCATGTCTTCGCGCTGGATGAGCGATTCGATATCGGCCTCGAATTCGGATTCCTCGATGCTCGTGCGGCGCGGCACGGCAAATTCGTTTTTGACATCGACGAGCTCTTTACGCATCAGCGCATAGAGTTGCTCGCGCGACCCCAGGATACTCAGGTGGTATTTGATTTCAACGGCGAGCGTGTTTAGCTCCTCGTCGATTTTATTACGCTCAAGGCCGGTGAGGCGGGCGAGGCGCAGTTCGAGAATCGCCTTGGCTTGCGCTTCGGTGAAGCGGATTTGGTCGCCCTCCAAGCTGTTTCCAGCATCCTCAACGAGATTGAGTAATACGATAATGTCGCCGGCTTTCCAGCCGCGTTTCATTAACTCTTCTTTAGCGACGACCGGATCCGGCGCCTTGCGGATGACGGCGATGACTTCATCGATATTGGCCACCGCAATCGCGAGGCCGATCAATACGTGGGCACGGTCGCGTGCTTTGCTGAGTAGGAATTGCGTGCGGCGGGAGATGACTTCCTCGCGGAAGCTGATGAAGGCGGTGAGCACGCGCCTGAGGTCGAGCAATTCCGGACGGCCACCATTCAACGCCAGCATGTTGACACCGAAGCTGGTTTGCAGCGGCGTGAAACTGTAAAGCTGGGCGAGCACGACTTCCGCCATCGCGTCCTTCTTGATTTCGATGACAACGCGCACGCCGGATTTATCCGACTCGTCGCGCAGGTCACTAATGCCTTCGATTTTCTTTTCTTTGACCAGCTCGGCCATGCGCTCGATCATGCGCGCCTTGTTCACCTGATACGGCATTTCGGTGACGATGATGGCTTCGCGGCCTTTTTTATCGACCTCAATTTCGGTTTTGCCGCGCATAACAACGGAGCCACGGCCCGTATGCATCGCCGAATGGGCGCCGGTGCGGCCCAATATAATGCCGCCGGTGGGGAAATCCGGACCCGGACAAACGGCCATCAACTCGTCGATCGTCGATTCGGGTTTGTCGATGAGCATGCAGGTGGCGTCGATGATTTCGCCAAGGTTATGCGGCGGGATGTTGGTGGCCATGCCGACGGCAATCCCAGCGCCGCCATTGACCAGCAAGTTGGGGAATCGTGCGGGCAGTACGGTGGGTTCTTTTTCCGCGCCGTCGTAGTTGTCCTGGAAATCGACCGTGTCGTTTTCGATATCGTCGAGCAAGGCATGGGCGGCTTTGGCAAGGCGCGATTCGGTGTAACGCATCGCCGCGGCGTTATCGCCGTCCATTGAACCGAAGTTACCTTGACCGTCGACCAGCATAAGGCTCATGCTGAACGGTTGCGCCATGCGGACCAACGAATCGTAAATCGCCGAGTCGCCGTGCGGGTGGTATTTACCCATCACGTCCCCGACGATACGGGCGGACTTCTTATAGGACTTGTTCCAATCAACGCCGAGTTCGAGCATGCCGAACAGGATGCGGCGATGCACCGGCTTCAACCCGTCGCGCACATCGGGGATGGCGCGCGATACGATCACGCTCATCGCGTAATCGAGGTAGCTTTTGCGCATTTCCTCTTCGATGGAAATGGGGAGAATTTCGGCGGTGGTTTGCGACATGACTTGCCCTCGTTTTTTATCCCGCGCACAACGGGCGCAGCTGGGCAAAGTTCTACTTCACCTAACTAAATACACAAGGAAAACTGGCGATTATCCACAGTCGGAGGGAGGGGCTAGATACGGCCCAATTCCTGGGTACGTCGAGCACCGGGTGTCATATCTGGACGAACGCCACCATGCCGCGTCAGCCATTCCAGAGCGGCAGTATTGCCCATTGTGTATTCGCGTCCGCTGCGATTAACATCATCGCTGATGACCGTAGCGCCACCAACCGTAGCGGTGGTTCCCGCAACGGTGGTTGCGGCGGCCACCGTTGCCACGCCACCTACAATCCCAGCCATCATGTTTGGCACGAGCTCTTTCTTCTCAGCCGCATTCTTGCGGATTTTGTCGCAGGTCGCCGCCGAAATCCCGGGCGGCGGATTGATAACAGCCTCGGGATCCCGCTCCACCGCATTGATGTAATTCAGCAAGCCAGTGATGTGCTGCTCGAAATGCGGATTGTTTTCGGGGGAGCCGAGTTGTCCCTCAACCTCGGCCCGGAGTTCAAACGGCAGGTTCGCCAGATAGTCGGTGAGGTTGTTGCGTTCCGTTTCACTGAGCTGATTGGGGTCGCGAACACCCGCAACCGGGTCATGAATCGTGCGCGGTGACAGGTCGTTATTTTGCTTGGTCTCTTCCGAATACATAGAAGCCCACTCTACCCCAAAATGGTTAAGAAATCTATTAAAATGCAATCTATCCGGGCGGGAATTGGACGGAAAGGAGCCTGATGCGACAGGCGACTATCTACCAATAGTCACTTGATTTTGCTCGATAGTACAGGCCGCTTTCTTATCGGCGCCGATGGCAGCTAACGCGCCCAATACCTCGAGCGAAAACTGGGCATTGCGTTCCCGTGTTACTTCATCATCCTGATAATAGGGTAACTTGTTATAGAGCCGTAATACGGTGGCGAGATGCTCAACCGGTGGCCAGTCTTTCAGTGCTGCGGTTGGGGGCGCATCCATTTTGCAGAAGGCAGCGAGCGCGTGCTTGCTCGCATCCGATTTACCGTCTTTCAGCTGATCGGCGACTTCCAAGGCGCTTAGCCCTTGCTGCTGCGCGGATTCAGCGGGCGTGTGCCGCCGGGATTCTCTTGTGCGTTTTTTCTTGCTCATACCACAGTTATAGCAACCTCAGACTATGAGAAGTATGAAGATTTGATGACAAAAAGGGGCCACCCCCCTAGCGCGAGGCGGTTTGTTGGACCCGTTTGATGGGCATATTGCCCTTATTGGCGCGGTAGACCTCGCCAAGCCTCTCGGCCAACTGGTCTGCGAATGCATCATCATAGCTGACCAGGATATTCGCCGCTTTCAATGTTTCGAGAATCGGCACCACTTGTTTTTCAATGGCGGTGTCACTGCTCGCGCGCTGGGCTAAACTGCTCGTTGCCCACGCGGCCGTTTTGGCAAACGGCTGGCTCTGCGTCTCCGCCGCGTGCACCGCTAACGCGTAGATCGCTTCCGTTGTATCGTTTTTGGCGTCGTCGCTAAGCAGATAGGTGGCCAACTCCATTACGGTCAGTTGATTGCCGGACGCAACCTCGTGCTTAAGCTCCTGTTTCAACTCGGCCTTGAGCTTTGGTGTCATTGGCAACGGTTCAGATGCGCTAACGTCGTCGGCCATGATGGCCCTCCCTCAAATTGCCGCGATTGTAAGGAAGAACGCACAAAAAGCCAGCGGGAAATAGGGGGCGATTATCGTCGACTTCTGGGCTTACCCATTGACTCTTTCTGGTTGTTATTACTGGAGTTTTGTGGCAATCCATGCGGCACGGGGCTGACAGAATCCCTCGGCCACTCGCCTTCATAAAGGACCGGGGTGCTCCCGTTCCGGCCATGCGCGCCGTTGGAGGGCGTGTAGTGCTCACCTTTTGTACCATGTGCCCGTGGGCGGTAATCCGGCGCATAGAGATAGGGCGGAATCTGGCCGGGACCGTTGAAGGCACCAATGTCGGCAAGCTCTTGCTCTAACTTATTGAGCGCACGTTCCACCTCGCCCGGCTTATCACGCAGCGGGCTTTTCTCACTGAGAAGCCCATGACGCACTGCTGTTTTATGCTGTGCGAACGCCGCACGCAGATTGTCTTTGGTTCGCAAGAAGTTATCCTTGCCATCGAATGCATGACTTGAATACGTCTGGTGAATCCAGTGCGGCAGCACCAGCACCGGCGTATTCAGCTTGAGAGCGGTTTTTTCATCATTTGTTAATCGCCGATTTTCCTTACCAACGATACCATAGGACCAGTGTTCAATGGGCGGCATATGATCGCGGTCGAGCAGTGAGCCGGCGTCGAGTTTTACATTGCGGTAGATGCCAACATCCAATGTCTGGGCTGCTGTTTCGCCAGCACCAAGAGGCCGTACCACATACTCGCCACTATCAAGTACCTGATCGTAACGATCAATGGTCAATTGATAGGCCTTCTCCTCGATCTCAAGGCCGCGCTTGAAGTCCTGCGGCAGCGTTCCGCCGGGAGTATCCTGAAACTTCGGCAGCGTGCCCAGAGCAAAGGAAAGGTTGAAATGTTTGGGATTCTTGGGGTGGTGGATCAACCGTTCACGCAAGGCGGATACACGGTGGGCAAGCGCGGTGAGTTCCTCCAGCCGCGCATCGCCATCGCGCAGGGTGCCGCTATCGAATTCGATTTTCTTCAGTGTCTGGCGGATTTCCGTAGGTGTCAGCGGTCGGCCGTTATTGACTATCCATGCCTCCGCTTCCATTGGATCAAGCGACGGTTTTGACTGTACGAGACGATCAAGTTCACGCGGCGGTAGCTTGTTGAGCTCGGCGCTGTGCTTGGCCACTTCCCGTTCTCTCTGGCCATGGCTGGCGGTGGGCACGACATATTTGTCGGTCTGCGGCAACGCTTGCACCACAGCTGGTTTTTCCCGAGTTTCAAGCACTTCCTGTATTGCCACTTGCTTACGCGCATTCCTCTCGTCCAGCACGCGAGTGGCGTAGGTTTTGTCGTACAAACCGGCCTTCTTGTTTTCCTCATCGAGCTTCACCAGCGCGGCGATCACGTCTTCGCGCCGGTTATGCTCATCAAGCACCTCAAGGGCGATGGTTGCCTCATACTCGAAAACGGCGTTAATGCCCCCTGCGACATATTTGCTTGCGACTGTCTTGCGGTCGATGCGCCGATCGATTTCTTTCCCTTCTTCGTACGTCACAATCATGCTCGGCGCTTGTGCTTTTGCGGAGATTTTCTGCGATGTACTTAACCTAAAAGAGTGCTCTCTGTCCCTAACAGAAGAATCGGGGATACGGTACTTCACCAAGCCTTGAGGTAAATTGGCGATGGGAAACACCCCCACCTGCAAATGTTCCAACTCAGGTTCAAATATGACGAGCGCTAATTCATAGCGCTTTATTTCAGATTGGAGGTATGCGGCATATTCGCCGGGTGACAGAGCTGTTTCAGAACCAGTCGGCACAATCGGCCGGGGCGAGAGTTCGCTGCGGGTACCGTTCCCGGGATGGGTTTTATATGCGGACTTAAGATGCAACAATTGCGTGTAAAGAGTAACGAGAGCGGTGGTGTTTTCCAACGCTTCGCCGTCGCGAAACTTCATCTGCGCCAGCACCTGATTCAACTCATCCTTGGCGCCCGAAGTCAATGGCCCGTTGCTCAAAATTTCTTCGTGAATGGCCTGCATGTTACGATGCGTTGCGCGATCGTTAACAGGCCTTGCTGGCTGCCCATTTCTGCGGCTGATGATCGGTCGTGTTTGCGTGACGCCAGGCATGGTCTACTCCTTCTTCTTTCCAGAGTACAAAAGCCATGCGAGAGTACCAACCAGAGAATTGTGAAGATTTTGTGACAGTTAGCGCCCATAGGGTCGTTTTTAGCCAAATATCCCTCCATCCGTTCACCCTTAATTAACCATTGGTCGGTTAAAATGGGGACTGGTTAAACGACTAAGGGGGTTAGGCATATGACAAACAATCTTCACGAGAAACTGATGGCAGTGCAGAAGTCCGCCCTGCAACGGCTGGCGAACGAGCTGCATGCCACGGTGGACGATGGGCATGGCACGTTAATCCCACCGAATAACAAATCGGACGACACTATCTCGTGGCATGGCCAGACCGTGTGCCTGAAGGCGGCGAAAGAAAATCCGCGCAAACTCTATGCGTATCTGGCGGGTAAAAACCCCGGTACTGCGCAACCTATCGGCTATTACAACGGCGATACCGGCAAGGCCGTGCGCTACAAGGAGCCCCACAAGCCACTGCCTGTGGAAGAAGCGAACCGCCCGACGGCTTAGCCGCGGCGATTCAGCAGCCTGAGCCGTAGCGCATTCAGCTTTATAAATCCTTCGGCGTCGCGCTGGTTGTAGACGCTGTCGGCCTCGAAGGTGACGTGCTGCATCGAGTAAAGCGAGTGCGGCGATTTGCGGCCGACGACGCTTGCCGAACCTTTATAAAGTTTCAGGCGCACGGTGCCGCTGACATTTTCCTGCGACTTGTCGATGAGGGTTTGCAGCATCTCGCGCTCCGGGGAAAACCAGTAGCCGAAATAGATAAGTTCAGCATAGCGCGGCATGAGGTCTTCTTTCAAATGCATCGCGCCGCGATCGAGCGTGATGGATTCAATGCCGCGATGGGCGGTGTGTAAAATGGTGCCGCCGGGCGTTTCATACACGCCGCGCGACTTCATACCCACGTAACGGTTCTCGACAAGGTCGAGGCGACCAATGCCATGCTTGCCACCTAAGCGGTTTAGTTCCGCCAGCAAGCTGGCGGGCGTTAACCGTTTACCGTTCACCGAAATGGCATCACCCTTGGCGAATTCGACTTCGATATATTCAGGCTCGTTCGGTGCATCCTCGGGATTCACTGTCAGGCGGAACATTTCGGTTGAGGGTTCGTGCCATGGGTCTTCGAGCGCTTTGCCTTCGTAACTAATGTGCAGAAGGTTGGCGTCCATGCTGTAGGGTGCCTCGCCGCGTTTGTCTTTAGCGACGGGGATTTGGTGCTTTTGCGCATATTCGATCATCTGCGTGCGCGAGTTCAACTCCCACTCCCGCCACGGGGCGATGACTTTGATATCCGGCTGCAGCGCATAATAAGAGAGCTCGAAGCGGACCTGGTCGTTGCCCTTGCCGGTGGCGCCGTGGCACACGGCATCGGCGCCGACTTCGCGGGCGATTTCGATCTGGCGTTTGGCGATAAGCGGGCGGGCGATGGAGGTGCCGAGCAAATACACGCCCTCATATAATGCATTGGCACGGAACATGGGGAACACGTAGTCGCGGACGAATTCCTCGCGCAGATCGTCGATGAAGATTTGCTTCACGCCCATCAGCTCGGCCTTTTTGCGCGCGGGCTCCAGCTCCTCGCCCTGGCCGATATCGGCGGTGAAGGTGACGACTTCGCAGTTATATTCCTCGCGCAGCCACTTTAATATAATGGACGTGTCCAGCCCGCCCGAATAGGCGAGGACGACTTTTTTGATTTGTTTATCTTTGCTCATGCGATGGTGATTAAGCGAAGCGAATACTTTGCGCAATGGGTTTGTAAGCCCCCTCACCCCACCCTCTCCCCCAAGGGGGAGAGGGAGTTCGAGACCGTGCCACCTAACAGTTGAGGCGCGATCTCTCCACTTTCCCTCTCCCTCATTGAGGGAGAGGGACGCAACGTCTTAGCGCTTCAGCGCTTAGACGTTGCTGGATGAGGGTGAATTTACTAACGACTGAAGACTGTGGGCCAAAAATCCCACTTGCCAACCCGGATTGGCTTATCTAGTTTGCGGCACCTTAACGCCCGGCGGCGCTAACCGCTGGATATATATTTATCTTTGGAGGACTTCATGACTATGGCCGATCTTCAGACCATCATCCTTGCCTGCGGTGCGCTCGCCGTTGTGTACGGACTCGTTACCATCCGTTCGATTCTTGCACAGAGCAAGGGCAACGACAAAATGGTCGATATCGCCGACGCCATTCAGGAAGGCGCCAACGCCTACCTCAACCGCCAATATCGCACGATCGCTATGGTCGGCGTGGTCCTCTTTGTCCTACTCGGCACCCAACTAGGCTGGCTGGTCGGCTTCGGCTTTGTCATCGGCGCCGTAATGTCTGGCCTCGCTGGCTATATTGGCATGAACATTTCCGTACGCGCCAACGTGCGTACGGCGGAAGCGGCGCGCAAGAGTATGCAGAAGGCGCTGACGATTGCCTTCCGTTCAGGCGCGGTCACCGGCATGTTTGTGGTGGGCCTGGGCCTCCTTGGCACTGCGGGCTATTACTATTATCTCATCGGCAACGATACCGATCCGCGCACCGTGCTCGAGTCGCTCGTCGCACTTTCCTTCGGCGCGTCGCTGATTTCAATCTTCGCCCGCCTTGGCGGCGGCATCTTCACCAAAGGTGCGGATGTGGGCGCCGACCTCGTCGGCAAAGTCGAAGCCGGTATTCCTGAGGACGACGCACGTAACCCTGCCGTCATCGCTGATAACGTCGGCGATAACGTCGGCGATTGCGCCGGTATGGCGGCCGACTTGTTCGAAACCTATGTGGTGACGATTGTCGCCACCATGCTGCTTGCTGCGATTTATTTCACTGGCGCCACGCAGGAACTGTTCATGACATTCCCGCTGGCGATCGGCGCGGTGTGTATTATTGGTTCGATCATCGGCACCTATTTCGTGCGCCTCGGCAAAACCAAGAACATCATGCAGGCGCTGTATAAGGGCTTCGTGGTGTCAACGGTGATTTCCGCCGGCCTGATTTACTGGCTGACGGATAAGCTGCTTGGCTTCGCCACCGTGTTTAAAACCAGCACGATCAGCTTCACTGGCGAGCATATTTTCTATTGCTCGCTGATCGGCCTTGCTGTCACCGGCGCGCTGATCTGGATTACCGAGTACTATACATCCACCCGCTATCGCCCGGTGAAATCAATCGCTGCCGCTTCGACCACTGGCCACGGCACCAACGTGATTCAGGGGCTTGCCGTATCGATGGAAGCCACCGCACTGCCGATTATCACGATTTGCGCCGGTATCCTTAGCTCGTATCTATTGTGCGGCCTGTTCGGCGTCGCCATTGCCGCCACTACCATGCTAGCACTCGCCGGTATGGTCGTCGCCCTCGATGCCTATGGGCCAGTCACCGACAATGCCGGTGGTATCGCTGAAATGGCGGGTCTGCCGAAAGACGTCCGCGTAACGACCGATGCGCTCGATGCTGTCGGCAACACCACCAAAGCCGTGACCAAAGGCTACGCCATTGGTTCGGCGGCGCTTGCCGCACTCGTACTGTTCACCGCCTACACGGAAGATTTGAAGTTCTACTTCCCCGACCTGCATGTCCAATTCCTGTTGTCGGACCCGTATGTTCTGGTCGGCCTGTTTGTCGGCGGCCTGCTGCCGTACTTCTTCGCTGGCCTCGCCATGCAGGCCGTTGGCCGTGCAGCAGGTTCGGTCGTCATCGAAGTGCGTCGCCAGTTCAAGGAAATCAAAGGCATCATGGAGCGCAAGGCGAAGCCGGATTACTCCAAAGCCGTTGACATGCTGACCAAAGCGGCGATCCGCGAAATGATTATTCCGTCGCTGCTGCCGGTCGCCACTCCGGTCGTGCTCTATTTTATTATCAAGGAAATCGGCGGGCAGGAAGCGGCGTTTGCCTCCGTTGGCGCGATGCTGATGGGGATTATCGTCACCGGCCTGTTCGTTGCCATCTCGATGACCTCGGGCGGCGGCGCGTGGGATAACGCCAAGAAGTATATCGAGGAAGGCAATCACGGCGGCAAAGGTTCCGAAGCTCACAAGGCAGCGGTCACCGGCGATACCGTGGGCGATCCGTATAAGGATACCGCTGGCCCTGCCGTGAACCCGCTGATCAAAATCGCCAACATCGCGGCGATCCTGATGCTGGCGCTGATCGCCCACGCAGGGTAAGCAATGGCTCTCCTCACCCGAAATCGCATCACGATTTCGGGTGAGGACTTGATCTAAGAACCCACTATCGTTTGCGCAGAACTTCCGGAATCGCGCCAAGCAAATCTTCAGCAATCAGGCCGTGGCCAAGATGGTTTGCCGCTTCGCCGTGTACATAGGTAGCGGCGCAGGCGGCGTCGAACGCACCCATCCCCTGCGCGACGAGGCCTGCGATCATGCCTGCGAGCACATCCCCCGTACCGCCGGTGGCGAGCGTGGGCGGCGCGTTGCGATTGACCACGGCTTTCCCCGCCGCGTCGGCGATGACGGTTTCCGCCCCCTTCAATACAACCACTACCGAAAGTGCTGAGGCCAGATCCCGCGCACGGTCGACTTTGTCTTTCGACCTGTCGAGTTTCAGCGCTTTGGCAAGCAGCGCATACTCACCTTCGTGGGGTGTGACGATCAGATGGGCGGCGCGAGGGCCGCACAGGCGGCCATCCTGAGCCATGAGGGTGAGCGCGTCGGCATCGAGGAGGAGGGTTTTGCGCGTGTCGCTCGCGGCAAGGATGGCCTCGGCGGTAAAGTCATTCACCCCCGCGCCGGGACCGATGAGTACGGTGTTGATGCGTTCATCCTCAAGCAGCTTCTGCCAGTCACGCAACCCGGTGAGCGGGCGCGCGATAACACTTAGTAATGAGGCGGCGTAGATGGACCAAACTTTTTCTGCGGCAGCGAGTGTGACGAGTCCGGCGCCCATACGGAGCGCGGCAATGGCGGCAAGGCGTGAGGCACCGGTCATTATTTCACCGCCCAGCACCAGCACATGGCCGCGCGTGTACTTATGGCCATCGCGCGCGAGCTCTGGTATCGTCCACAGCGCGGCGGAATTGTCCGTTGCAGTTGCGTTTGTTTTTTTCATCATCTGGTGGCTATTATAGTACTCGCCATGCGTCATGCACTGACATTCTGCTGCCTGCTGCTGCTCGCCGCCCCCGCCCGCGCGCAGGACGTGTTCGCGCTGGTTGATGGTGGCAATAGTGCGCAGGCACTGGCACAGGCGCAAAGCTTGAGCGACCCGCTGCTTGAGGCCTATGCGTTATGGGCCTCACTGCGTGACCCTGAAGCCTCGACGCCCATCCCATTCAACGACGGCTATCGTTTCCTTGCTGGACATCCCGGCTGGCCGGAGGAAAAACTCATTCGCCTGCGTACGGAAGAGGCGGCGCTCGATGGGGCCGGGATCGATAAAAGTACGCTACGCCAGTTCTGTAACGCCTTCCCGCCTATCTCGGGACGTGGGATGTTTGCCTGCGCCGCCGCATCCGCGAGCACGCTCGCGCAACGCAAGCAATGGGTAAAACAAGGTTGGCAACAGGGTGATTTCTCCGAGTACGAGGAAAAGAACCTTCTCGACATCTATGGCAAACAACTCGCCACCGCCGACCACATCGCGCGCATGGACCGGCTTTTGTTCGAGAAAAAAACCGGCCAGGCCAAACGTATGTTAAAGCGCGTGCCGCGCGAACGCGAGACGCTTTACCTCGCCCGTATCGCCCTCAGCACCGATGCGCGTGACGCCGCCTCACGCCTTAATTCGGTGCCGGTGAATGTGAAACGTGACCCCGGCCTTACCTTCGACCGCATCGGCTGGCGGATGCGCAAGGGTGATGATGACGGCGTGCGCGAACTACTACTCGCTGGTCCCAAAAATCCGCCCTATGCTGAGCTGTGGTGGAAACTGCGTGCACCGGCGGCGCGCACCGCCCTCATGGACGGGAAATACAGCGACGCTATCCGCATCCTCGAGGATCGCGGCGACTTGAAAGGCGAAGCGCTGGCCGACGCGCTGTTTCTTAAAGGCTGGATAGCCCTCACTTATCGCAAGGATACGCGCGCATCCTACCGCGACTTTTATAAACTCTATACCTCGGTGACCACGCCGGTGAGCAAGGCGCGGGCGGCTTACTGGGCGGCAGAATCGGCGCGGTTCAACGGCAATCCCGACATCATGCGCCAGTGGCTGGAGAAAGCGGCGGCAAGACCGATTACCTTCTACGGACAACTGGCCTTCGCGCGATTACATCCAAACACCAAGCTGCCACTACCGCCTGAGCCCACGGTTTCGAGAGCAGAGGAAACTGCCTTCGCGGGCGACGAGCAGGTAAAGCTCATTAAGCGACTCGCTGAGGCAAATCAGGATGAAATGGTGAATCGGTTCCTGCTCAATCTTGCCGGACAGGAGCAACCGCCAGCACGATTTGTACTACTCACCCGCCTCGCCCGCGAGATCGGCAACGAAGCGAATGCCGTGCGTGTCGCCAAACTGGCACTACGCAAGGGCGTCGTGCTGACGAGTGCTGGCTGGCCGGTGATTGATGTACCGGATGATTCGGCGATTGAGCCTGCACTGGCACTCGCCATCATCCGTCAGGAGAGCGAGTTCGACACGCAAGCCGAAAGCCCGGCCGGCGCGCGCGGACTGATGCAGCTGATGCCCGGCACCGCGCGCGAGGTGGCGCGCAAAAACGATATTGAATATTCCAAAGGCGACCTTGTCGAGCCCGACGCCAACATGGCGCTCGGCACCAGCTATCTCGGCGACATGATTCAATGGATGGATGGTTCGTACATACTGGGCATCGCCGCCTATAATGCGGGACCCGGCAATGTGCAAAAATGGGCGAAAGCGTTCGGACGTCCCGGCGAGCAGCCCGAAGAAGCCGTCAACTGGATTGAAAACATTCCGTTTGGTGAAACGCGGAACTACGTGATGCGCGTGCTGGAAAATATGCAAATCTATCGTCAGTTACTCGATGAAAAATCCCATCCTCAACTGGCGCAGGATTTAACGCGGTAGCCTACTCCCCCAATCCATTGATCGTATTGACCCCGGGAATAATGCTTGGGCGCGAGTAGTAGCGGTCGTTGTCGATGTATTTGTCGTACTGGCGGGCATAGCCATCTGGCACGCGCGAATCGGCCGGAACCGGGTGACGCACATCGTATGTGTCCCACACGGAATCGCGTTTGGCTTCGGCACAGGCAGTAAGACCTATGCAGAAAAGCACCAAAACTCTGGTACTGTAAGGTTGTATAAACATAGGTTGCAGTATGCTACTTTAGTACCCGGAGGAGTGCGCCATAAAAACGCCTACAGCTCTGTAAATCATCAGGATCTTTGTAATCTGTGACAATTTATATCCCACTGAAGAAAGTGGATTTATCCCTCCACGCAGGGTAAAAGGCTTGGTATCCGTATAAGATGTGTTCAAATCATTAAGCCTATGGAGTTTCTATGAAAAAACATACTCTCACCCTCTTCGCCCTTGCCGCTGGCCTGCTGGCCTCGCCTGCTTTCGCCGAACATGACGATGCCTCCGCCGGCTCGGGCAAGCCGCATTTCAGCAAGGCCGATACCAATCAGGACGGGTTTATCTCGAAGGATGAATGGGTCGTCCGCGCTGAGGAAGGATTCAATAAAAGCGACGCCGACAAGGACGGAAAACTAAGCAAGGATGAACGCAAGGCCTCCTATGAAAAAATGAAAGCCAGGCGCGCCGAATGGAAAGCAAAGCATCAAGGCGAGCATCCGGAAGGTGGGCCACAAGCTGGACATCACGAGGGCGCACCGCATGAAGGTAACAAGGCCGCGGATTAATAAGTCGATGAAAGAAAGCGTAGCGAACGCTGCATGACACAGGCCGACGAACAGCTGATGGCGCGGATCGCAACGGGCGATGCGCGGGCGTTCGACCAGTTGGTGCGCGCACATCTGCCGCGTGCCTATGCCGTCGCTCGACGCATCCTGCTCAACCAGCAGGACGCCGAGGAGGCCGCGCAGGAAGCCTTCACCAAAGTCTGGGTGAAGGCGGCTGAGTGGCAACCGGGTCGCGCCGCGTTCACCACGTGGCTGCACCGGGTGGTGGTGAATTGCGCGCTCGATATGGTGCGCAAGCGGCAGGGAAATATGGTGCGCGACCCGCTGGTGCTCGAATCGCTGACGGACGATGCGGCGAGCGCCGAGGAAACGCTCATCGTGCGAGAGGAAAGCGAGGCCGTGCATAAAGCGGTCGCCGAACTCACCGCGCCGCAACGCGCAGCGATCACGCTCTGTTATCTTCAGAGCATGAGCAACGAGGAAGCGGCAGCGTCGATGGGGATTCACCTCAAAGCGCTCGAAGGATTACTGGTGCGTGCACGCAAAACGCTGCGCACCTTACTACCGATGAAGGAGAGTCGTTATGCAGCCTAACACGAACGATGATATCACTATGCTCGCCCGCCGCTGGAAAGTGGAAGCCGCACCCCCAGGCCTTGCCGAACGTATCGTGGCGAACGCAACACGTCTGCCGCAGCAGCATTCGTGGAGCGCGCGTATGGGAGAAGAAATCCGCCGCTTTATTGGCACATGGAGTCGCCCGCTGATGGTCCCGGCCACCGTACTGGCCACATTGCTACTGATGGGGGTTTATTTCGGCCAATCGTCCCAGCCGCTCGATGACGAATCTGACATCGACGCCTTCATCTTCGATACGATGGGCGACGGGGAAGAGTTGTAGGTTTAGCGTTGCTTGAGTAAAAACACACCCTGCTCGCCGAAGAGATTGGCGAAATGGCCGCGACCGGAGAAGCGCACACGGTGGCCGTGCGCATCGACGACGACTTTTTCCTCGATCGCTAACCCGAGTTGCTCGGCCAGAATGACAAAATCGGCGATGGTGCAGAAATGGATGTTGGGCGTGTCGTACCACTGATAGCTCAGGGTTTTGGTCACCGGCATTTTGCCAAGCAGCGCGAGGTATAGCCGGTTTTTCCAATGGCCGAAATTGGGTACCGAAACAATCACCTGCCGCCCGATGCGCACCAGTTCGGCGAGCACGGCGTGCGGGTCCTCTACCGTTTGCAGCGTCTGGCTGAGGATAACGTAATCGTAGGTTTGCGACGGGTAATCGGCAAGGTCGCTGTTCACGTCGCCCTGCACCACGGCGATGCCGGAGGCGATGGCTTTGTTGACTGCTGCCGCGTCGATTTCGATGCCGCGTGCGTCCACCTGCTGGCGGTCGCGCAGCCAGGCGAGCAGCGTGCCGTCGCCGCAGCCGATATCGAGCACCCGCGCACCGGGTTTAATCAGCGAGGCGATGACGGCAAGGTCGGGGCGGAGTGATTGTGTCATGCGATCCCCCTCGCCCGCGCCGCGCCTTCGAGGAAACCTTTGAGCGTAGCGTGGAAGGCCGGCACGTCGAGCAAAAATGCGTCGTGGCCCTTGTCGGTGACGACTTCGGTGAAACTGACATTCGCCGCGACGCCGTTCAAGGCGCGCACCAGATGTTTCGATTCGGATGTGGGGAATAGCCAGTCGCTGGTGAAGGAGACGACGCAGAATCGCACCGGCGTGTTGGCGAAGGCATTACTTAACCCACCGTAATCCGCCTCGAGGTCGAAATAATCCATGGCGCGGGTGATGTAGAGGTAGGAGTTGGGGTCGAAGCGCTCAACAAAGCTCATGCCCTGATGATGCAGATAGGATTCCACCTGGAAATCGACATTGAAACCGAACGTCACCGCGTCTTTGCCTTGCAGCCTACGGCCGAATTTCTGCTGCAAGCCGATTTCGGAGAGGTAAGTCACATGCGCCGTCATGCGCGCAACGGAGAGGCCCTTCACCGGAAATACGCCGCGTTCGAGATAGCGGCCTTCCTGCCAGTTGGGGTCGGCCATCACCGCCTGACGACCGATTTCGTGGAAGGCGATATTCTGTGCCGAGTGACGAACGGATGTGCATACTGGCGCACAGGAATAGACGTGTTCGGGATAACGCGCCGCCCAATCGAGCGCCAGCATCCCGCCCATCGAACCGCCGATGACGGAGAAAAGTTTTCCGATACCGAGCGCGTCGATGAGAAGTTTTTGCGCGCGCACCATATCGCCAATGGTGATGACGGGAAAGTCAATGCCGTAGGCTTTGCCCGTCGCCGGGTTGATGGATTTTGGTCCGAGCGAACCCATGCAGCCGCCGATAACATTGGCGACGATGAGAAAAAAACGGTCCGTATCGAACACGTTGCTGGAACCGACCAGTTCCTGCCACCAGCCGGGTTTTCCCGTCACCGGATGGGCGCCGCTGATATACTGGTCGCCGGTTAATCCATGGCAAAGCAGGATGGCGTTCGACTTATCGGCATTCAGCGTGCCGTAGGTTTGATAGGCCTGGGTGATGGTGGCGACCTCCGCGCCGCACTCGAAACGAAACGGCGTATCGGGTGTGATGTCCATGATGCGTCCCACCGCGACCATCCGTTGGTCGGGGCCAAAAGAAAGCGTGGCGGTGGTAGGTTCGCTGGTGTGCATAGGAAGTTCTTACAGGCATCCAGCCATTTCTTGCAAGAAAACCTGCAATCCGATAGAGGCTAGATATGACAAAAACCGCGCCTAAAGACTCAGCCAAGCAGCAACTTGCCGCGTATCGCGCCAAAATCGATGCGCTGGATGACACACTCATCACGCTCCTTATCGAGCGGATGGGGGTGGTGCGCGAGGTCGCCAAACTGAAGGGCGAGTATTGGCCGAACGACTGTCATGTGCGTTCCGGCCGCGAGGGCGAGATGCATAAACGCATCGCGAACGCCTTCGCCAAGAGTATTTTTCCGGCGCGGGCGGCGGTTGCCATCTGGCGGCAACTCATCGGCGCCTCGACCAATTTCGAGTCGCCACTCAACATCACCTTCCTCGCCAGCCAGCCTGAACATTACTGGCTGGCGCGCGAATATTTCGGACCGCTGGTTAATCTTACTTCGGTCGCGGGCCCAGCACTGGTGGAGGAAAGTAATGTGCTGCTGCTTCCTGCACCGGATGAATCCGGCGCAAACTGGTGGCGCAATCCGCCCCAGCATAAAGGCAGGCCGCTTTACCTATTCGCCCGCCTGCCACTGGTCGTGGAAGAACTTCCCGGTGAAATGGCCCCCGCCGTAGCACTCGCGGCGCTGAGCCCGGAACCATCAAGCGACGATATCAGCTACTTCACGCTGAAAACCAAAAGCACTGAAACACCAGACATTAAAGGCGCGCGAATATTCAGTAGCGGTAACGATCATCTCGTCATCCTCGAAGGATTTGTTGCGCCGGATGATGCAAAGATGGCGCCGCTGAAGAAGAAACTGGGTGATGAGTTCGTGTCACTACACTGGCTGGGCGCCCATCCACGTCCCCTCACTCCCGGAGACCTCCATGAGTAAGGCTCCCACACCAAAGCCCGGCATCGCAGATATTTCGCCCTATGTCGGCGGAAAATCGAAGGTCGAAGGAACGGTCAAACCACTGAAACTTTCCTCCAACGAAAACCCGTGGGGGCCCTCGCCCAAGGCCAAGGCGGCCTATGCGGCGGAGGCTCACAACCTCCACCGTTATCCGGATGGCGGACACTTGGCGCTGCGCGAAGCGATTGGGCAGGCCTATAATCTCCCTGCCAGCCAGCTTATTTGCGGCGCGGGTTCGGATGAATTGCTGGGCCTGCTGATTCATTCCTACGCGGGCGCAGGTGATGCGGTGCTGTTCCATGAACACGCGTTCCTGATGTATCGCATCTACACGTTGGCGAATGGTGCCACGCCGGTCACTGCACCAGAAAAAGACCTCACCGTTGATGTGGATACACTGCTTGCGGCGGCGACAAAAAACACGCGTATCGTGTTTGTCGCCAATCCGAACAATCCGACGGGGACAATGATTCCGTTTGCGGAAATCAAGCGCCTGCGCGAGGGATTGCGCGACGACATCATCCTCGGCCTCGACGCCGCCTATGCCGAATATATGGATAGCGCGGATTATGAAGATGGTTGCTCCCTCGTCCGCAACAGCAATACTGTTGTGTTCCACACGCTTTCGAAAATCTATGGGCTGTCAGCGCTTCGCCTCGGCTGGGCCTATGCGCGAAGCGAAATCATCGATATCATGAACCGCATGCGGAGCCCCTTCAACGTCAACGCCCCGGCGCTGGCAACCGGTATGGCCGCGGCGCGGGATCAGGATTATATCCGCGATATGCGCAAGAAAAATGCGATGGAACGTACGCGCGTCAGTAGCGCCATCGTCAGTCTTGGTTATGAAGTCGTGCCGAGCCACACCAATTTCCTACTAGTAAAATTTGGTAAGAACGTCGAGGCGATGAATCGCCATCTCATGGCACGCGGAATCATTGTGCGCGAGGTTGGCAATTACGGATTGCCGGATTACCTGCGCATTTCCATCGGCACCGAGCAAGAAAATACCATCCTGCTCGATGCGCTGACATCGTACGCGCGCGTGGGCGCGGCCTGATGAAAATTGCGATTCTAGGCGCCGGTCAACTCGGCGGCTCATTCGCGCTGGCACTGCGCCAGGCAAACGCTGAGGTCACCATCACCGCTTACGACAGCAACCTGGCCCATGCGGATCACCTTCATGAAAAAGGCGCAGTGGATGCCGTAGCTTCTACGTCTGCTGAAGCCGTTAAGGACGCGGATATTGTATTACTCGCCAGCCCGCTGCGTAGTTACTCAGGCCTTGCCGAGGCTATTGCGCCCGCACTAAAAAAAGATGCCATCATCACCGATGTCGGCTCGGTCAAAGTGAGTATGGAGAAGTTACGCTCCCAGCTTCCAGTTACACGCATTGTTCCGGCACATCCTATCGCGGGCACAGAAAAATCGGGACCGGAAGCCGCCAATCCCGAACTATTTCGTGGTCGTCTGTGCATCCTCACTCCCGATGCGCAGACCGATGAAGCCGCCATCAAGGCAGTGGAAACGCTGTGGCATCTGGTCGGCGCGGATGTGTTGCGCATGCCGACTGAAGTGCACGATCAGATTTATGCGCAAGTGTCACACCTGCCACATTTCATCGCCTTCGCCACGGCCGAGTTTCTCTATCGGCGCGGCGTGCGTATGGAATCGAATGACGCGATGCTCCAGCAATTCCTGCGTATCTCGCGATCGAGTCCGCGCATGTGGACGGATGTGGCGCTGGAAAACCGCGAAGCGCTGCTGACCGCGCTCGCCACCTACACGGCGGTGCTGGCGCATATGGCGAGCGAGTTAAAAAGCGGCGCGCCGGGCGAGCCTGCGCCCGATGCGGCGAAAACATTGCTGCCGCGCATTCTCGCTTCCAGTTTGATTTCGAGCGTGTCGCTGTACGAGCAGCAATCGGGTATGGTGTTACGCCCCTTTGGGGGAGCGGGTATGCGCGACATCGTGGCGCCCGCCGCACTTACGCCCGAGGCGGATATCGAAGCGATTTCGAGCGCCGCGGGAAGCATCGCCACGCTGCTTGAGGAGTTACTGAAATCGTTCCGCAGGATCGAGATCCTCATCGGCGCCGAAGACGAACTCGCTTTGTTTTCGGCACTTTTGGCCATGACGGACGACGCACATGCGTTGGCAGTAGCCAAGAACTAGAGATGCTTAAGAATCAGTTCCTTTAACTCGCGCTGGTCGCGTACGTGGGCGGCGAAGACGAATCCGTCATACATACGATCCTTCGTCACATGATCGCCGTAAAGAATCGGCGTGAGGCCTGCGGCATGGGCACATTCCAGGTCGATGATCGTGTCGCCGACAAACCAGACATCCGCACCACATTGCCCGTCGAATGCGGCAAGTGCCAGATGCGCTGGGTCGGGATGCGGTTTGTCACGTGCCGCATCGTCGGAGCCGATGGCGATATCGAACAAACTGTCCCACCCCATATGGGTGATTTCCTGGCGTAGCGTCGGCCCGCGTTTGTTGCTGACCACGGCGACAAACAAATGCTCGGGTAGCGTACGCAGCATTTCCTCGGCTCCGCAAAGCGGCTCGAGACTGTCCAAGTGAATAGCGCGGTAGCTCTGCTGGTAATGCGAAGCCGCCACTTCCCACCGCGCGCCAAACATTTCAGGAAACGAATCGCGCATGGATTTTTTGATGTTGGCTTTCACTTTATCCAGCGACCATTCGGGATGTTCCATATGGCGCAGTGTTTCATTGAGCGCGCGATGAATGGTTGGCCAGGTATCGACCAACGTATTGTCCCAATCGAACAGGATGGCGCGGGGTTTAATAAGTTTTGTCACGCGAACCACCGGGCAAGGTCGGGTTTGGCTTGTACGAGGCTTGGCATGGCCCGATCGCGGTCGGAGATAATGGGCTTGGCGATGGGCCAGGCGATACCGATGGTGGGATCATCGTAGCGAATGCCGCCCTCGCTTCTGGCCGCGTACGTCGCGTTGACTTTATAAAACACATCGGCTGGTTCGTCGCCCAGCACGCAGAATCCGTGGGCAAATCCGGCGGGAATCCAGAGAAGTTCGCCATTTTCACCGGAGAGTTCGGCGGATACATGCTTGCCAAAATTCGGCGAGGACGGGCGGACATCCACCGCAACATCAAGAATGCGCCCGCGCGTGCAGCCGACCAGTTTTCCCATCATCGGCGCATATTGGAAATGCAGGCCGCGAATGACGCCTGCGGCGGAGTGCGAAAAATTGTCCTGCACGAAATTCTCATGGATGCCGAGTACAGTGAATTTCTCCGCGCTAAATCGCTCACAAAAAAACCCGCGTGCATCGTGATGGATATCGAGCGTGATGCGTTTGACTTCCGGCAATGCGGTATCGCTAATTTTCATGCGACTTCATCCATAACTTTTTTGAGGCTTGTCCGCCAGTGGGGCAAGGTGATGCCATGGGCGGCAAGTTTATCCGTATTCAGCCGCACATCTTTCGGGCGCTCGGCGGGCGTGGGAAATTCTTCGCTCACCACCGGCTCGATTACCTCGGTTTTGCACGCCATGCCGCGCACCAGCATTTCCTCACGCATGAGGCAGGTGAAGCCATGACGACTCGTATGGCCGGACGCCGCCATATGGTAAATGCCCAAGCTCAGCGTATCGTAATGAATCAGCGGCAATGCTTGTAGCACAGCATGAGTAACGTCCGCCACCGAAGTGGGAGCGGCGATCTGGTCGGCCACAACTTTCAGTGATTCGCGCTCACCGAGTAGTTGGAGCATGCGGCAGAAGAAGCTGTTGCCCGTCTCCTGGTACAGCAATTGCAGGCGAAAGATATATGCCTTGGCGCGTGAACGCATGATGGCGCGTTCGCCATCGAGCTTGGTTTTGCCGTAATGATTAACGGGATTGGTTTTGGCGCTTTCTGCGTACGGCGCGCCGCGGGCACCATCGAACACGTAATCCGTGGAAAAATGCACGAAGCGGATATTCTGTTTCCCGGCAATTTCGGCTAGCCATCCTGGCACTTGCCCATTTACCAGACGGGCTTCGTTTGTATGCTTCTCCGCATCGTCCACTGCAGCGTAGGCGGCCGCGTTTACGATGAGCGTTGGCGCATGTTTTTTCACCAGTGATTCTAGCTCGACCTTGGTGACGGCCGCAAAATCACAATCCTTACGGGTGAGTGCGATGCAATCGATAGACTGTGCGGCGAAAGCCTTGGCGAGGCTCGCGCCAAGCTGGCCGGTGGCGCCAAAGAGCAGGATATTCACGCCTTCTCCTCGCGCAATTCTTTGATGACTTGCGCGAGATACTGCCCGTAGGCGTTGCCTTTATAGACCTCGGCAAGTTTGGTCGCCTGATCGAGTGTGATGGTTCCCTTGCGTAGCGCGACTTCTTCAAGGCAGGCGATTTTCAACCCCTGACGCGCCTCGATGGTGCGGATGAACGTAGCCGCGTCGAGCATGGCCTCCGGCGTGCCGGTATCGAGCCATGCCACGCCGCGCCCCAGTTTCTCGACACGCAGCGCGCCCTGCTTCAAATACGCCAAATTGACGTCGGTGATTTCAAGTTCGCCGCGCGCCGACGGTTTCAGTTTGCGCGCGATGTCGACGACATTCTTATCGTACACATAAATACCGGTGACCGCCCAAGGCGAGGTAGGGTTTTTTGGCTTTTCTTCGATGGAAATGGCCTTGCCCTTGCCATCCAGATTCACCACGCCGTAGCGTTCGGGGTCGCTGACATGGTAGGCGAAAACCGTGGCACCCGCAGGCTGTTCCAAAGCTTCCTGTAAACATTCGATAAGCTTGTGGCCATAGAATAGGTTGTCGCCAAGAATGAGGCAGACTGAATCCGCGCCGATAAAATCCGCGCCGAGCGTAAACGCCTGTGCGATGCCCTGTGGATTTTCCTGTACCTTGTATTGCAGCGTGATGCCGAGCTTGCTGCCGTCGCCAAGTAAATCTTTGATCAACGGCAGATCGCGCGGCGTGGAGATGATAAGGATATCGCGGATGCCCGCCATCATCAGCACCGATAGCGGATAATAGATCATCGGTTTGTCGTAGATTGGCAGCAATTGCTTGCTGACGACGCTGGTCATCGGCGCCAGCCTGGTGCCTGAACCGCCGGCAAGGATGATTCCCTTCACGCTGCCCTCCGCTCGCCTTTATAGTTCACCATTGTCTCCACCCATGCGTCGTTTGCGAGGTACCAGCGCAGAGTGTCTTTCAGTCCTTGCTCGAAAGCAACCGATGGTTTGAAGCCGAGCGCGCGGTGGCTGGATTCAATGTCGAGCGCATAGCGGTAATCATGGCCCAGCCGGTCGGCAACATGGGTAATCAGCGCATGGTAATCGCGGCCGGGACGCTCCTTGGCCAACAGATCGCACAGTAGTGTGACTAGCGCTAAGTTACGCATCTCCTCGCCGCTGCCCAGATGATACACTTCGCCGGGAACACCACGATCAAGCGCAGCCAGAACGCCGCGCGCGTGATCGTCAGCATGGATCCATTCGCGAATTTGTTTTCCCTCGCCGTAAACGGGTAGCTTCTCGCCCTTGAGTGCGTTGATAATCATGCGCGGGATGAGTTTTTCCGGGTGCTGGCGCGGACCGTAATTATTGCAGCAGCGGGTAATGATCGTGGGCAATCCATAGGTTCTAAACCAGGAGCGAGCGAGGTGATCGGCAGAGGCTTTGCTCGCCGCGTAAGGGGAATTGGGCTGCATCAATGTATCACGTGTGAACACACCCTTATCGCCAAGCGCGCCGTACACCTCGTCGGTAGAAACCTGAATGAAGCGGAAATCATGCGTGCGCGGCGCGTTGCGCGCAGCCTCAAGCAGCATATGCGTGCCAAGGATATTGGTTTGAATGAAGGGTGTCGATCCGCTGATGGAATTATCCACGTGCGATTCAGCGGCGGCATGAATCACCGCATTGAATGCGTGTTTGGCAAATAGTGCGGTGACCAATGCACCATCGGCAATATCGCCGACCACCAATTCCACTGTGCCTTTGATCCCGTCAATATTCTGTCGATGGCCAGCATAGGTAAGTTTATCGAGCACGACAACTTTATCGCCACGCACCGCCAACGCAGCAACCATCGCCGATCCGATGAATCCGGCACCGCCGGTAAGAAGTATGGTGCGTGTCATTGCGGCACCTTGAAGGAGATAGGAACGAGGAACTCGATCAGCGCCCCGGCCGGATAGTTAGCCGGTGCGGCGGGTACAGGATTGGCACGGCGTACCATATCGACCGCAGCGAGATCGAGAATATCGTTGCCGCTCGATTGTTCGAGCGCATAATAGCGCACAAAGCCCATACGGTCGATACGCATGCGCACTACAGCTTTTCCTTCACGACCAGCGGCAGCGGCAGGATAGAGTTTGTGCTGTTCAATCCATGTGGAAATATGTTGTTCGTAGCGCTCGCGAATCACCTGCTCGGTTGTTTTTGTCATGGTGTTCTGGTTGCCATGACCGCCGATCGCACCCGCTTGAATCCCCTGCCCCATATGGGGTTGCTGCGCAGGCTGGCCCGCTTGCGGTGCGGCACCTACCTCGCGAATGAAACGCTGCGGTGCCGGGGCGATGGCGGGCGGTGTATCGGTAAGCGCTGCAAGCGGCTGTGGCACCGGCGCGATGACAGGTTGCGGCTTTGGTTGCTCCACCGGCGAGAGTGCGGCGGGACGATTTTCCTCTGGCACGATGCGGCGCTCCGGCTCGCGTGGAACTGGCTTGGGTTTTGCTTCGATCGGCGCAGCACCCCATTCCGTTGTCGGGATGGTAGGCGCAGGTGTCGGTGCGGCCATCGTCGTGCCCACTTCGGTCGGTGTGCCGTAAGCGGCAACCCGATCGGAATCGCCGATTTTAAAGGATAGTGCGCGAACAGGAATGTCCGTCACCGGTTTTGGCGGGATGAGGCTGGCGATACCGAACACGAGCAGATGTACAATCAGCGCTACACCCATCATAGTGAGGAAATCGCGCTCGCCGATATAGACGTTCGGCCCCAGCGCGCGCAGTGAAGGATTCAGCGCTTTCTGCCCGCTGCCCACCAGCCCTTGTGCCAATGCCATTATCATGCGCCGACTCCGACCAACCCGGATTGGGTGACGAGGGAAAGATTCTTGCCGCCCGCCGCGCGGATTTGCTCGAGGAAGCTGACGAGCTTGTTGGCTTCGAGATTGGCGTCCGCCTTGATGGTGATGACACGCTCCGGATTCACCGCTAGTTGTTTTTTGAGTTCACCCAGCACGGCGGATTCATCCTGTAATTCGTCGTTGATGAGGATTTCGTCATGCACACCCAGCACCACTTCAATCGGGCCTTCATCAAGAAGTTGCCCGGAATCGGCCTTGGGCAATTCGATCGGCACCACGGAGAATTTTTCCATATGCCCGGCCACCATGAAGAACAGAATCACGGTGAAGATGATATCGATCAGTGATACGAGGTTCAGTGCGCGGATTTTCCGGCTCGAGCGCATGAACTCCATTTCATGTCCTTTGAAGTCCATTAATCGACCTTATCGACTTGTACATTATGTCCACCAGTTAAATAAACCGTATCCATGACGTTCACCAATTGCTGCACTCTGACACCGGGCGTGGTGAAAATTGCGATTTTTGCTTCAGGATCGTTGCCAAGTTTATTGGCGAGATAAGCACTCAACCCTTCCGCCGTCGCCGGTTGATCATTCACGGTAAGATCGCCCGCAGGCGCAATCAGGATGCGGGTGACATCGGTAATGCCGGGAGTGACTTTGCCCGACGGCAGCGACAGTTCCATCGACTCGGAGACCACGAACGAGGTGGTGAGAATGACAAACACCATGATGTGGAAGACGATGTCGATCAACGGAATGAGGTTGATTTCGAACATGTGTCGGCGTTTGCGTTCGAATTCCATAAGCGCGCCCTAGAATTTCGTATAGTTCGGCGACAACAACCGCAGCGTGGAAGCTGTCTTGGGTGCACCGCGCGGCACTGCGGCGGATTTTTCCTGCTCTTCCATCAACTGGCGCACACGCTCCTCGCGCGCCGCGTGCTCGCGCTTTTCCTGCTCCTTCTCATTCTTGACGAACATATCCTCAAGCGCAAGAATTTGAATTGTTACGTCGCGCATGGTAGCGCGCACGCGTTCAATGAGGCTATCGATGAGGTAATAGGAGGCCAACGCGGGTACAGCGACGACCAGGCCACCAACCGTACAAATCAGCGCCTGCCAGATCCCACCGGCGAGCATCGACGGGTCCACCCGACTGCCGGATTCGGCGAGTTTGGCGAAGGCGACGATCATGCCGATCACGGTGCCGAGCAGGCCGAGCAGCGGCGCTACGGTGGCCGACATTTCAAGCCCGCGTATATGCGATTCGAGGTAGCGGATTTCGCCGGAGCCAACGCGGGCGATTTCCGCCTCGCGGCTTTTCATGGTGATTCCGCGGTTCATCACACCTTCGATGGCGACGCGCATGATGCGCGCGATCGGTCCGCGCTCACGCGACAGCAAATGTGAAGCCTCGGTGAGCTCGCCGCGCTTCACATGCATCATCACGCGATCGATGAACGACGTGTTGAGCACGCCCGCCGAGATGAACTGGTAGGCTTTGAACAGGATAATGCCGAGCGCGTAGATCGACAGACCTACGATCGGGTACATGACCCAGCCGCCTTTAACGAAGATGAGGTCGAACATAGTAAATTGCCAGTCGCCAGTTGCTAGTTGCCATTAGGAATGGGCGCGCAGATTAGCCGCAGAAAACCTAGATGTAAACGATTACTGGCAACGGGAACCCAGCCACTGGCAACTACAGTTTCCGCGCCTCTTCCGGCAGCATAACCGGAATTCCGTCGCGTACCGGATAGGCAAGCCCCGCTTGTACCGATACCAGCTCGCCCGCTTCCTCGTCATAGGTGAGGCGCGACTTGGTCACGGGACAGACCAATATCTCCAGAAGTACAGGGTCGAGTTTGCCAGTGTGCATGGGGATGTTTTACGTCGGCGTACGGAAGAAGTAAACGCCCAACACAACCAGCGCAATGATGAGGATAAGGCCCCACGGTACGCCTTTTTCCCTGCGCATCTCTGTAATCTCGCCGGTTTCAGGATCGATATGGGTCGCGGTTTCGGCAGGTTTCTTGTAGGAGGAATAGTCCGAATAGGAGAGGCCACTTCCAGGCAAGCCTACCGTGCCGCGTGTTCCCTTTTTACCGATATTGTAGGTGAGGCCCTTACCGCCGAGCGACAGGCTGCTTAAGCCGTGCTTGGTGACATTAAGCCGTAGGCCGGGGAAAAGCTTAACACCTTTGCGGAAACGGAATCCCATCGCACACCCCAAAATCCATTCCAAACAGCCATCGTATGGCCGTTTGGAATGGAGCGGGTGAAGAGATTCGAACTCTCGACTTTTACCTTGGCAAGGTAACGCTCTACCCCTGAGCTACACCCGCTCGTTGAGGGAGGATGAGGTGCGTAGCGCATGGAAAAGCAAAATGCAAGTTTCTCGAAAAAGGGGGGCGGCACCGGCCTAGGTCGGCCAGCAACTCACGGCCTAGCGCATCATGATCAGGCTCGTGTTCATCACCTGAGCGGTCTGGCGGGCGGCGGCCATTTCGTCCCAGCTCACCGCACTGAATTGCTGGGGTGAGTTGAGCGATGCCGACGGGGCAGGTTTCTCGGCGCAGGCAGCGCATAACATCAAGGATGCAAGGGCTGTAAGTGCGATCAAGGCTCTCATGTTTCACTCCACCATATGTCTCGCGGTGAGTATTATTTTTGTTTTGTTGGAACCTTTATGCGCCCAAATGCGCGCCATGAGGAGCGCTCATTCGGAAGGCGGCCTATGCGCGCAGTGCAATGCTTGGGGAAAGTGGTGGAAACCCGGCCTTAGTCGCCGATGCCGAATGCGGAAGAGATACTATTCACCAAAGAACCGGCGGAACGCGATAAGGCTGGGCCGGGGCTGATATCGGAGAAATCCACCGACATGCCGCCAGTGATGTTGGGCGACTGAACTTCTGCGGCTATTTTGGAGACAAACTGAGCCGCACCAGATGCCGCTTTCGGGAAAGCCGAATGGAAATCGTTCCTGTTGAAACCCATATCGCTAAGGATTTTTAAAAAGAGACCGCCCTTGGCTTCAAACATGGAAAGCAAGCCACCTTCAGCCCCCTGACTGTTGCCGCGCACCATTGGCGAATCGAACTTGATGCCACAACTTTGCGGCGTCAATATGGGGGGAAGCTGTATATCTTGAACAAGGCCAAAAGGAATGCATGGCTTGGCGCTATTAGCATTCTCTCCCCCGCCGCCACCGGTTTGGCCGGTAGCGAATAGGTTTGCGGAGCCTGAACCATCATCTGTCATATTCCTACTATAGCACAGGATTGTTACAGTTATATGACGATTTTACCGATTTTCATCAATTCGCCCGCGACATCTGGTACGGCGAATCGAGCGAAAAAGCCGGTATATCTATTTGAAATATCTCGCCTTTATCGGTAACCATCTCATATTCACCGAGCATCACACCCGAGGGGGCGCCAAGCGCCGTGCCGCTGGTATAGCGGAATGACTCGCCGGGTTTGAGCACCGGGTTCTGGCCGATGACACCGGGCCCGCGCACCTCCTGCTTGACGCCCTGCGCGTCGGTAATTTGCCAATGGCGACTGACGAGTTTGACTTCCTCGTTACCGTAATTTTCCAGCTGGATGGTGTAGGCCCAGACGAAATGGTCGTCCTCCGGCGCGGAATGTTCCGGCAGGTAATGGGGAAAGGCGGTGACTTTGACGCCGCGCGTGGTTTTGGTGAACATGGAATCAATGTAGGGTGACAAGTGGCAGGTGGCAAGTGGCAGGTGAAGAATCGTACGTGTCACTTGCCACCTGTCACCTGCCACTCTTTAACGCGCTCCATAAACGCCGCACACAAATCCAACTGTTCGAGACTCACGAACTCGTTCGGCTGGTGCGCCTGATCGATAGAACCGGGACCGCAGACGGTGACCGGCAGCCCCTGCCCCTGAAAAATCCCGCCCTCGGTGCCGTAGGCAACACCGTGGCCGCGATTGCTGCCGGCGAGGCGGTAGGCGAGCGCCATATGCGGGCCATCCTCAACGATATTCAACTCGCGCACGCTGGTTAAGCGGTTAGTGACGATGCCGCATTTCATATCCACTTTTTTCATTTCAGTTTCCAGTGCGCGGACTTTGTCATGGAAGGGCGCGAGGAGTTTCTCGACATCCTCGCCGGGCAGCGGGCGCACTTCCCAGGCGATACGCGCGTAACGTGGAATGATGTTGCGCGCGGTACCGCCTTCCACCACGCCGATATGCACGCTGCTATAGGGCGTCGTGAAGGCTGAGTTTTTCTGGGGCTTGTTTTTCATCGAAGTGCCGATGCTGCCCAATGTCATCATCAATTCAGCCATGACCATGATGGCGTTGACACCTTGCTCCGGCATACTCGAATGCGCTTCGCGGCCGGTGACGATGGTCTCGTAGGAGATGATGCCTTTGTGACCGGTGACGAGTTGCATGTCGGTTGGTTCACCGATGACGACGAGCGATGGATTTTTTGTTTTCTCCAGCACCGCTTTCGCCATCGGCAAGGCACCCAAACAGCCGATTTCCTCGTCATGCGAAATGGCGAGCCAGATGGGCTTCGTGAATTTTGCTTCAAGGAAATGCGGCACAAAAGCGAGTGCAACGGCAATAAATGATTTCATGTCGCACGTACCGCGGCCAAAAACTTTTCCCTCTTTCTCAACAAGGGTGAACGGGTCTGTGTCCCACGGCTGGCCCTTGACGGGAACCACATCGGAATGGCCGGACAATACAATTCCGCCCTCCACATCCGGCCCGAGGCGCGCGAGCAGCGACGATTTGTTTTTTTGTTCATTCACCCGCCAGTGCGGGACGTTATGTGCGTCGAGATATTTTTCCACCCACTCAATAAGTGCGAGGTTGCTGTCCGAACTCACGGTCGGGAAAGCGACAAGGGTGCGGAGGATGTCAACAGCCTCGGGATAAGCTAACGGGTGCATTGGAAATCTATTTCAATGGAATTACGACTTTCTTTGTACTACCATCTACGCTGTCAATGGGGGAGCAGAATGTATAAAAGGGCTTTTATCACTGCAATGATTGTTTCCATTTCTGCCGGACTTGCTTACGGGCAACCCCAATCGTTGCCCAAACCGCTGGTGCGCACCCTTAGAAACGCTACGTATTACGAAGAGTATCTCGCTCAAGTATTGAGGCCGCTTCGCCAGTTGCCAGGAAGTAAGAACAGCCTCTCCCAAGCGGATTTAGACGAGATGCAGAAAGTTCGCGAAGCTGTAGTGCGTGCTTCCCAGATACAACGCATACTGGCGGCCGATTTGGATGGCGATGGAAAAGTAACGCGCAAGGAAGTGGAGGCATACGCAGTCACCCAACGAAATTCTAGCGCGGAACAAGTGACGCTCCTGATGCAGTTTGATACAGACGACAACCATGTCATCACCTATGAAGAAATGCGTGTCTTGCCGAAGGGTGCAATGGCTATCAGGCAAGACTCCGAACTCACCGAACTGCTTACTCTCGATAATGACAAAGACGGAACGCTCACGCTTGAAGAATTGAAGAAAGCGGCAGACGATGCGTTTAATAGTCTCGACACCAATAAGGATGGAAAGCTGTCCCCCGATGAAAAAACCGTACTGGTTGCCAGTTATGACTCCATTGTTTTGGCACCGTTGACTCCACTTGACCTGCCGCCAGAGACCGAGATTCATGCGGTGGGTATCTATGAGCCTCAGGTGACCATGCCGAATGGGGGAGTTCGCGCCCCAGTAGTGGATGTAAGGGTGAGTCGGCCAAATAAAAAAGTGGCGCTTTTGCTTACGTCGTACGAACCGGTAAAGTGGAAAGTTACCGCGGACGGTAAAACGCAGATTGTTAAAATCGCCTACGCTAAAACGTCACAAAATGGCGCCAGCTCGAAAGTGATCCTGAACGACAAAGAGACCCCCATTGCCGTCGCCGCCGATATGCACTATACTTACAGCACGGAGGGCAAAAACTTCCGGCAGCTGCTTGCCTACGTTAAGAGCGCCACCGGCTACGGCGGCCTTGCCAGCTTTAGCGGCGCTTACAGAGCACCGTTGCAAGGTTTCGACATCACCGAAGTTTCGACCGATACAGAGCTCAAAAAAGACCGCTTGGTTCCGGTGGCCGCTGAGGCATTACCCAAATTTACTTTCCCCGCCATGATCGCCGGGGTTCCCGGCACTTATAGCCTGTCAGGCAAGCTCGATAAGCCGCTTCCCGCAGCGCTGGTGACCGCTGCCTACGCACCCGACGAAAAGATGTATTACGGGCTGACCAGTAAAGGCATAAGGCGGCTCGATGCGGCCGGAAAGGAACTAGAGGACATACCCGCTTCGCTCGATGTGCCTGTTTTTAGCTGGGCAAACAGCGTAACCTACAATCCCAAAGGTGGCGCAATTATTGTCAATTCGGTGGGCGGCGAAGGGTTCCTCTACAGTTACCACTTAAAGAAACGCGCATGGTCGGCCGTTAACCTAAATAATTTGGATGTACAAAACCTGCAATACGATAAAAAAACTGGCGGCTATATTGCCTCCGGCATATTCCGTGCGGAGGATCTCTATCATCTCGATAGTTCCGGCAAAGTGGTCAAAAAGGAAGGGATAGAGTTAAAAAAGTTTGTTGGGCTCACCGACACATACGATCTGGGCAACGAATCCGCGCCTAATCTTCGGCTGATTCCTGTGAAAGACTATCTCGTTGTTGTCGTTGGCCAGGGTAAGAGCATGGATTCGAATCCTTCTTCCGCCCAAAGAATTTATCTTTATAATCGCAAAACAGGCGAAGTTCAGCTGACTTACGCCGTGCCGTGAACCCCCCGCATCATTTTCGGCAGGTCGCCGACGAGGCCCATCGCGTGGCGCATGAAGAAGCGTTTGAGCGGCGGCATATGGTTGACAGCGGTGAGCCCAGCGCGACGCACCAGCGACATGCCGGGGATGTCGTTCGAGAAAAGGCGGTTTAATATATCGGTCGAGGCAGTCATGCTCATCGAGTCGAACCGGCGCCAGCGCTGGTAATGGCGGAGTACAACCTCGGAGCCGAGGTCGAGGCCGAGTTTGCGTTGCTCGATGAGCAATTCGGAAAGCACGGCAACATCGCGGTAGCCGAGATTCACCCCTTGGCCTGCAATGGGATGGATGCCGTGCGCCGCGTCGCCAATCAGCGCAAAGCGTGGGGCAATGAAGCCTTCCGCATGCATGAGTTTGAGTGGGTAGGAGAAGCGTTTGCCGACGGCATGCACCTTCCCCCAATAGGATGTCGATGCTTCGCCGACGCGGCGCTGGAGTTCGGCGTCAAACTCGGCGTCGGAGAGTTTGAGATATTCCGGGGCATCCTTCTCATGCTCAGTCCAGACGATACCGGAGCGGTTGCCCATCCCCCCCTCTGTCCCCCCCGCTTGCGGGGGGGATGTAAGGGGGGGAATGAGTGGTAAAATCGCAAACGGACCGGCAGGATAAAATTTCTCCAGCGCCAGACCTTCGTGTGGGTGTTCGTGCTCAATGACACACACGATGGCCGTCTGGCGGTAAGAAATCACCCGATGCGGGATGGCCGCCTGATCACGCAGGCTGGAGAACCTGCCATCGGCGGCGATGAGCAGCGGCGCCGTGACCGTGTCGCCATTGCCGAGTGCGGCGGTGATGGAGTTATCGGTGCGCGTAAAGCCGGTAACTTTGTCGGTAATCATCGTGATGTTCTGCGCCTGCTCGAGCGCGAGGTAGATGCCGCGGCGCAGACGGTTGTTCTCCAGAATATAACCGAAGGGTGTGCCGCCCAGTTCCTTGTCGCTGTAATGGACAAAGCCTGGCTTATCCTGATCGCATACCCGGATATCATGAATCGGTTGCGCCTCGTTTTTCATATGCTGCCAGGCGCCGACCTGATCGAGAATGCGCGAGGAGCCTTCCGAGATCGCCGAGGTGCGGCCATCGAATCCCGCCTCGACCTGCGCCGCCCGCGGCAGCGGATCGACGACGACCACATTGATGCCGCCTTTGGCCAGTGCGAGCGCCAGCGTATTGCCAACCAACCCACCACCCGCGATCACGACTTCTGTATGATGCTCAACCATGGGCGGAGGCTAGCACAGGCCCAGTGCCTTGCCAACCTTGGCCCATCTGATAAAAGAAGCCATGTTCTCCGATCAGCCGATGATGCTTTTAGTGCTGCTGTTGCCGGTGTTGGTGCCCGCTGCGGCGCTGCTACTGACCCATGTAACCGCCGCCGGATCGCGCCAACAGCCGATGGTAGCAGCGCTCGCCATCTGCCTGATCAGTGCGCTTATCATGCTCACACAGGCGGACGGATTCTCGAGCACCAGTGTCATTTTCATTAGCCTTGCCCAGCTTGCAGGGACGCTTGTTGCCGCATCACTGCTCGACCGCACACGTTTCAACGGCATCCTATTTGCCGCTACCACCGCCGGCATCGGCATCACCGTATTCACGATGCATGTCCTGGCTACCTGCCTGCCGCTGGTCGCACGCGGAGGCATGCTGCTTACCCTACTTATTGCCGCGCTGACATGCGGACTCGCTGGAAGCATGATCCTGCCACTACATCCATCGCGCCATACCGAGCAAGGGGCAGCGCGCTGGCAAACATCGCCACACGGATTGCTTTTTGCAGGCTGGGTGGTGCTGGCTCTGGTACTGGGCGCTTTGATCTGGTTGTCACTGCCTGCCAGCAGAGGTTTTCCTATGGCAACACTGACCGCGGCACTTGCCGCCGCCACTGCAACACTGGTAGCAACGCGCCGTAATCCGGATAGTTTACAGAAATCCGGCGAAGCACTCGCCGCTGGCATCATCATCACCGCTATCGCACCGCTTTCACCTTTGTATGGGGCACTGTTTGGCCTCGTCACCGCATGGCTGGTGAACCGTTCGGAAGCCATTGCGCAATCGCTGCGCATCGATGACCCTGCACATCTTATCGGTGCATTGTTATTACCCGCGATGATCGGGCTTGTGCTGCCCGGCGTACTCAGCCTACCGCTGCTGGCACCATCGCTCGTCTGGCTGGGTACGGCACTGGCACTGGGACTCGCCATCGCTGCCATCCTCTGGCCGCTCGCCATGCTGCTGTTCGGGTTTTCCCTACCGCCACGTTTAGTACGCGAAGGGACGGATCAATGAAAATAGCCACATGGAACATCAACTCGGTGCGGATTCGGGAAACACCGATTGCGGAGTTTGTATGCGCGCATAAGCCGGATGTACTGTGCCTCCAGGAAACTAAGGTGGATGACCCTGATTTCCCGCATGAACTGGTGAAGCGCTTAGGTTTCGAGCATTGCGTGTTCAGCGGGCAGAAAAGTTATAACGGGGTGGCGATACTTTCGAAGCTGCCGCTGAAACTGCACAGCACTTATAATATGATCGACAATGATCATAAGCGGCATATCGCGGCGGAACTGCCTGATGGAACCATCGTGCATAATTTCTATGTGCCGGCGGGCGGGGATATTCCTAACGTGGATGAGAATCCCAAATTCCGCGAGAAGCTCGATTTCGTCGATGCGATGACGGACTGGGGTGCGCAGGAAATCAAACCCCACCATAAAGTGATTGCGGTGGGCGATCTCAACATTGCGCCGCTGGAGCAGGATGTGTGGTCGCACAAGCAGTTACTCAAAATCGTCAGCCACACGCCGGTCGAGGTGGATAAATTCACCCGCGCCCAACGCGCAGGGCAATGGGTCGACACGCTGCGCGAGTTCGTACCCGTTGAGAAGAAGCTCTACAGCTGGTGGAGTTATCGGAATCGCGACTGGGCGGCTTCCGACCGCGGACGCAGGCTTGACCACATCTGGATAACGCCCGCGCTCAAATCGTCGCTAAAGTCAGGCATGATTTTGCGTCAAGCGCGCGGATTCGAGAAGGCTTCAGATCATGTGCCGGTGATGATTGAGTTGGCCGCTTAGGCTATTCGTCATCCGGTTCGTCGCGGTGGAAGATGGCCATGGTGGTGGGGCGAAGATAACGGCTGAGGATCCAGATCCACAAGGCAGCGAATAATGAATAAGCAGCCGTGGTATACATACGTAGCTCCTAGTGGATGCTTACGGGGGCCAGATTGTGCTTCACCGCGTTGTAGTAAGCGGTTTCTTGGGATTCAAATACCGCGAGCTGGGTGCCGTCGGCAGCGAACACCGCGTATTGCGTAAGATGCTCACCGATAAGCGGCTTGATATAAGCCATCGTCTCGAGGCCTACCATGGCCATCATCAGCTCTTCGAGTTGGGTGCGTTCGGTTTGCATTTTAGTCTCCATTTTGTGACGCATATTCACGCCTACAAACCCACTATAACCCCGCGGCATGCTTCTGTGTGTGACAGTTTCGTGAAGTTTTCGTTAGCGCTGTTTTAAGGAATTTGTCACAAAACTGTCATAAAACTCTTTAGCGCCTTCGGCGCAGGGGGCGTTCCGCCCCCGCTACCGCTCCCCCTCGTTCGCTTCGCTCCGGCTCGCCCTTCGGGCTACGCAACGCTACTTCGCCCGCCGGCGTCCGAGCCCGCGCGGGTCATCGAACGTGAAGAGATCTTCGGGTAGAACCACGCCAATCCGTGCGTTTTCGAAGTGCACGGTGGTGGCTTGACCGGTAGCGTCGGCCACTTTCATGCTAATCAAGTTAAGTGGCTTTTCGGTGAATTCAAGGGTAAGCGATCCCTCATCCGCGTGGCCTTTGCGCACCACGGTAACGCGCAGCATGCCATCATCGGAATCAAAATCGGTGAGCTTGGTTGATTCACTGTCGAGCTTGATGGTGGGCTCGGCAAGGAATCCCGCCAAGGATTCATCGACCGGGATATAGTTTACCTGATCAAGTTCAGAGTCAAAATAGGTGATGGTCGTACCATTGCTGACGATAAGCAGTGGTGTGGGCGGATCATATTGCCAGCGCATTTTGCCGGGACGTTTGAGGAAGAATTTCCCTGCCGCTTTGTGCCCAGCCGCATCGACCTGACTAAACGTGGCGACAAGGCTTTTCAGCCCGGTGAGGTATTTCTCGATACGTGCGACATCCTCCTCATCATCCGCATAGGCGGGTGATAGGATGAGTACGGCTATAATCGTAATGGCAAGTCTACGCATGGTCATGATACGGGCAAACTAGAGGAAACCCTGCGGGTGGCAAGGCGGATTATTCGCGGACCAATACTTCCCGCTTGCCGACATGATTGGCGGGGCCGACGATGCCTTCGGATTCCATTTTCTCGATAATACGCGCGGCACGGTTATAGCCGATTTTCAGGCGGCGCTGGACGTAGCTCGTTGAGGCCTTACCGTCGCGCACAACGAATTCCACCGCCTGCCGGTACATTTCTTTTTCGGCCTCGGTTTCCTCTTCCTCGAACATCGCACCGTTACCACCTTCAGCTTCCTCGTCATAGGTGACGGCGGTGTCGTATTGCGGCTCGCCCTGCGTGCGCAGATAGGCGACGATTTTTTCCACTTCCTTGTCGGTGATGAATGGGCCATGCACGCGGGTGATGCGCCCACCGCCAGCCATATAAAGCATGTCGCCCTGACCAAGAAGCTGCTCGGCACCCTGTTCGTTGAGGATGGTCCGCGAGTCGATCTTGCTGGTGACTTGGAAGCTAATGCGCGTTGGGAAGTTGGCTTTGATAACACCGGTGATGACATCGACCGAAGGCCGCTGCGTGGCCATGATGATGTGAATCCCCGCGGCGCGCGCCATCTGGGCGAGGCGCTGCACGGAGGATTCGATTTCTTTTCCGGCGACCAGCATCAAGTCGGCCATTTCATCAACGATGACTACGATGTATGGCAATGCGTTCATATCGAGCGGCTGGCGCTCCATGATCGGTTTGCCGGTTTCAGAATCAAAACCAGTTTGCACGGAACGCGTTAGCTCCTCGCCCTTCTTGCGGGCTTCCTCGAGGCGCTTGTTGTAATTGTCGATATTGCGCACGCCGAGATTGCTCATCAGTCGGTAGCGGTTCTCCATTTCCTTCACCGTCCATTTGAGCGCAACGACGGCTTTGCCCGGCTCGGTGACGACCGGCGAGAGAAGATGCGGGATATTATCGTAAACCGACAGTTCGAGCATTTTGGGATCGATCATGATGAATTTGCACTGCTCGGGGGTGAGCTTATAGACTAGCGACATAATCATCGTGTTGATCGCGACCGATTTCCCCGAGCCGGTGGTCCCGGCAACAAGTACGTGTGGCATGCGCGCGAGGTCGGCGATGATCGGCTCGCCGGAAATGTCCTTGCCAAGTACCAAAGGAAGTTTGGCTTCGGTGTTTTCGTAAGTCTCGTCCTCGAACAATTCGCGCAGATAGACCATCTCGCGATGGCCGTTGGGAAGCTCGATGCCGAGCGCGTTGCGGCCAGGAATAACGGAAATGCGCGCCGAGAGTGCGCTCATGGAACGGGCGATGTCATCCGCCAAACCGATGACGCGCGAAGCTTTGATGCCGGGTGCCGGCTCGAGCTCATAGAGTGTAACAACCGGGCCGGGTCGCACGCGGGTGATTTCGCCCTTCACGCCGTAGTCATTGAGAACGGATTCAAGCAGCCGCGCATTCTGCTCCAGCGCGCTTTCGCTCAGTTGTTTGCCGCCTTTGCCGGATATTTTCTGGATCAGGTTGATCGATGGCATGGTGTAGCTGCCCGATTTGGCCCTGAGATCCAGTGAACTCTGGTCCACCGCTTTCTTGGCACGTTTGGGCTCAACACGTTTCCTCGGCGCTTCAAGCAGCGGACCTTTGCGTCGTGGCTTTTTTTCATCGTCGTCGTCGATGGTGTCGTCGTCATCCGCATCGGCGATATCTTCGTCGTCGACTGCAATGCCGCGACGGAATAACCCGACAACATCTTTTGCCGCATCATAGAGGAGTCCTGCGCCGTGGCGAATGGTTAGGCCAATCGCCAGCCATTCATGGAATTTGAGGCCAAGCGCAATCGGCAGCGAAACAAGGAATAAAAACGAGGCAAGAATGCCCAATCCCCAATTGCCGAAGACCGGCACCAGCGTCACACCGAGAATAATGCCAAGCGCACCGCTCGCCGCTTTCAGTAATGGCGCGTCGGTGGCAGCAGCAAGCAGTGCCAGCATGGTCGACCCGCCAAGCAGACAGGTGATGAGTGCCACGACGCGCCAGGCGAAGCGCATGGTTTCATTTTTCTTAATCAACCGCCATGACCAGCCGAACGCAGCGACGACGACCAGTACGCTCATCCAACCCAATGTTTGCTTCAGCATATCGGCGATGGTAGCGCCGAATGTGCCGAGTACATTCTTCACCGGATCGGCCGAGGCATGGTTCCACGACGGATCATTTGGGTAATAGGTAACGAGCGCGGCGATCATCAGCACCCCCGCCGTCACTAGCACAAATGCCGCCAACTCACCGTAACGGCGTTTGACAAAGGTCGGCATCGGAATGGCCGCAACTAATTTTCCCACCACGCTCACTCCAACATTGCGTCATTCTTGCGCTTGTCGCGAGAATCCATAGATCCTCGCAACGCGTGCGAGGATGACGAGTTTTGTAGTATTGCCGATGGAAAAACGGCCTGTGGACAACTCAGGCTCTGTGATGGGCGTATCATAGCAGCCATCTGCATGAGAAACAAGCCCCGCAAGCGACGGGAAACCAAGGTAAAACTACTTGCCTGCCACTTGTATCTATGCGAACACTGTTCACGGCTGGCGGCGGGCGGTGCCCCCGCGAACCCGGCTAGGGCCGAAAGGCAGCAACCGTAACGGATCTCGCATCGGGTCGTCCGCCAGCCACTTGGGCGAAGCCCAAGTGGCTTTATTATTGGTGCCTTCGGCACGCGAGTTTAAAGTCGTGCATTACTGAGTTCGGCCCTTATCTTCAGCGCCTTTGGGAACACGGGCGGCCAACTGCCTTTCGATGACATCTAAGTGGTCGGCTTCAAAGTCATCAATACCATCCTTAACTATCTCACGCAACCTCCCACCAATCTTTTTAGCATCTTCAGCGCCACCAACAGATATGCCGTTAAGGAAGACTTCATCCTCCGTAACTACGATCTTTGTTGAAGACTTCTGATCACCACGGTGCTTCCACTGGCCATTATCATCCCAGGTTCCGGTTGTATCTGTCCTAGCATAGGTAATTGAGCGATCATCGCCGCTGACAGACTGATCTGTAGTCACCCTCTCTATCACCTTGGGGTCCGGATTTTGGTCATCACCGATGTCGCTTCGATGAGCGTTATACCTTCTGTTTTCTTTTGCTTCTTCTGCTTCTTTTTTACTCATACGTAATCTCCTTCGTTTTTGTTAAAAATGAACGTGAACTAACTCGTCCATCATACCCCCCCCCAAGTTAATAATTCGTTAACAAAAGTGCGATTTTGGGGAATTTTGGGGCGATTTTTGGAAAATTTATTGCCCCTGACCGCTTTGCGGCTCGCCCTTCGGGCTACGCGGCGTACCCATTCAAGTTTGTTCTGAGGCTGTATATTCACCGCTGAATAAATCTTACTCGACTCTCGACTCCAGGCTCTGGCCACTCTATCTTCGCCGCCATGTATAGAGTCTTAGCCCGCAAATACCGTCCACAGACCTTCGCCGATTTGATCGGTCAGGAGGTGCTCGTGCGCACGCTTACCAATGCGTTCGCCTCCGGGCGCATCGCGCACGCGTTCCTGCTCACCGGGATTCGCGGCATCGGCAAAACGACGACGGCGCGGATTATCGCGCGCGGACTCAATTGCATCGGCGCCGATGGCGCAGGCGAAGCGACGACGACACCGTGCGGCACCTGCCCCAACTGCGTCGCCATCACCGAAGACCGCCATGTGGACGTGATCGAGATGGATGCGGCATCGCGCACCGGCGTGGACGATGTGCGCGAGATTATCGACTCCGTGCAATACGCGCCAACCTCGGCCCGCTACAAAGTGTACATCATCGACGAGGTGCACATGCTGAGCAAGAACGCCTTCAACGCGTTGCTCAAAACGCTGGAAGAACCGCCGCCGCATGTGAAGTTTATTTTTGCGACCACCGAGATTCGCAAAATCCCCGTCACGATTATTTCGCGCTGCCAGCGTTTCGACCTCAAACGCGTTGAGCTTGATATGCTCGTCCAGCACCTGATGAATATCGCGAAGAAGGAAGATGTGGCACTGCCCGAGGATTGCGCCGCACTCATTGCCACCGCCGCCGAAGGCTCTGTGCGCGATGCGCTCTCGTTGCTTGATCAGGCCATCGCCATGCATACGGATGAATCGGGAAAGGTTACCATACTCGCCGAGAGCGTGCGCGATATGCTGGGGCTGGCCGACAAAACCCAAACTTTCACGCTGCTCAAACTCATCTTCACTGGCGAGATGGAAAAGGCACTGGAGCATGCGCGCAGTCTGCATCGCCAAGGCGCGGATTCGGCGATGCTGCTCGCCGACATGCTCGATATCGTGCATTACCTCACGCGCATTTGCGTGGCGCCCGGCCTTGCCGCCAATGTGCAATTCGCCCCCGCCGAGCAGACACTCGCCGCCGAAATGGCGAAGTCGCTTTCCGTTCCCGCCCTCACCCGCGCCTGGCAAATCCTGACACGGGGTCACGATGAAATGCGCCATGCGGCGCAGGCGCTCGCCACGCTGGAAATGATCCTCGTGCGGCTGGGCTATGCCTCGCAGCTTCCCACACCGGCGGAAATTACCCGCACGCTGCAACAAGGCGGCGTGAGCCCGGCTCCCAAAGCCCAAGCCGCTACGGCGCGCGTGCACAGCATGCCGAGCGCGGTGGGTTCATCCTCGCCTATGCCAGTAAGCGCAGCCTCCGGCACCGTGATGTCCGCCGCCGCACCGAAACTCGAACCGCTGCCGATGGCAATGCTGCATTCGTATGAAGATGTGGTGAAATTGTTCGAGGAACGCCGCGAAGCCATGCTCGCCGCACACCTGATTAACGACATGCAATTTGTGAGTTTCGCGCAGGGACGTATTGAAGTGCATCCCGTGTCCCATATCGCGGCGGATGTGCCGGCGCGGATTAATCGCCGCCTGCAGGAATGGACCGGCCAGCGCTGGAACCTAGTGTATAGCGAGGCGGAAGGCGCTGTCACCATCCGCGAGCAACGGCAACTCGCCGCCACCCAAGCACGTGAATACGCCATGAGTCATCCCAAGGTGCAGGCGGTGCTCGAGGTTTTTCCCGAGGCAACAGTGATTGAATTCGTACCGAAGAAATAATCAGGAGCACCCAATGAATATTCAAAAGATGATGAAGCAGGCGGCGGAGATGCAGTCGAAGCTCGCCGCCATGCAAAGCGATATGGAATCGAAAGAAATCGAGGGTGCCGCAGGCTCCGGCGCGGTGAAGCTGACGCTCACCGGCAAAGGCCAGTTACTCAAAGTTACGATCGACTCGGCAGCGCTTGCCGACAAGGAAATGCTCGAAGACCTCATCGTCGCCGCCCATCGCGACGCCAAAGACAAAGCCGACGCGCTGGTGGCCGATGCCATGAGCGGCGTCACCGGCGGACTGAACCTGCCAGCCGGACTCAAGCTGCCGTTCTAATGTCGAACTCCGCTACACAGCGATTGATTTCCGAACTTGCGCGATTGCCCGGTGTCGGACCGCGCTCGGCGCGGCGGCTGGCGCTTCACATATTGCGCAATCGCCAGCAGCGGATTCCGGCACTGGTGAACGCGCTGTCGCAGGCACTCGCGGAAGTCAAAACCTGTTCCACCTGCTTCTCGCTAGATGATACGGACCCCTGCGCCATTTGCGCCGACACGAATCGTGACGTCTCACATATCTGTGTGGTCGAAGATGTCGCCGATGCCTGGGCAATGGAACGTTCCGGCACCTTCAAAGGCCGCTACCATGTGCTGGGCGGCACGCTTTCTGCTATCGACGGACGTGGGCCGGAAGCGCTTACCCTAGAGCCGCTGATGAAGCGGATCGCGGAGGGCAACGTGAAAGAAATTATCCTCGCATTATCATCGACCGTCGGCGGCCAAACCACCGCGCATTATGTTGCCGACCGGCTGCAGGACAGCGCCATACGCATCACCCGCCTCGCCCAGGGTATCCCGATGGGCGGCGAACTTGATTACCTGGATGATGGGACGTTGAGTGCGGCTTTAAGCGCCAGATTGCCCTACTAATCGTCACCAAATCGTCATACTTCTGTGCTATGATAGGGCATGGACAGGTTTAAACAATCAACACGCATTACGGCCAAGAATGAGCCGGAAACCTATGCGCATATTGTCGCTGTGTACGAACAATTCAGGCCGTTGTTCAAAGCAAAGAATATTCCCATGCCCCCGTTAGAGAATTTTTACATCGACAGCGAAATCAGTTTGACCAGATCCGCAGTGGCAGAAAGCAATGGCGTTTTTATTCAGCCAAGAATTATTAAAGCCCTCAAGGAACGTACCGAGGGGTATACACCAGACATGTTTCGTGGGACCATCGCGCATGAGTTATGGCACCAGTATGAGCATCACTTTGTTTTCGTTTATCCCTTTGCCTTCTTTTTAAATGGTGACACGCTCAAAAGGGAATGCGCTGCAACGCATGCAACGGGATATTTTGGTTACGGACCCGCCAATCTTGCCCGACCACTGTTAGGTGGCACCAGAAATTCAAAAGTACATCCCAAGATCGAAGAAAGTGCCGCGATGTTTACCAATGAAGCATTGATGAAAATTCCGCCTGGTGATGTTACTTTCGTCGCCCCAATCGTCTTTTTTGGGGATGTCCCTTTGCAATGTGAAATAGACTCGATCAGTCCCCAGTTCCAGCATCTGGAAAAAGCAGCGCGTAGCGCACCAACACGTTAATTACGCCGCATCTTCCTTTGGCAATGAAAGCACCTGCGACTCTTCCGCCTCGACGGTGAATACGTCGTCGGACTTGTTGACTTCGTAGCGCGGCAGGTTGGATGGGATGGCGCGGTTTTTGGTGGGACGCAGGCCTTTGTCGTAGAGCTTGCGCAACCTGCTCAGCACGCCGGAATTCATCGAGGCGGCAAACGCGTCGAACGATTTGGCGCTCATGCCAATGCCGTTGATGACTTTTTGCGCGTGGCTCATGGCGGTGATGAGGTCGCCCATCAGCGCTTCGGTGAGTTCAAGAATCACGTGCTGCTCGTCCTGCTGGCGCGCTTCGCGGATGAGGGTTGAGGCGTACATGAACACGGCGGGTAGTGTGGATGGGCCGGCGAGGATGATCTCAGACGTGTTCATTAACTCCATCAGCTCGGGGTCCTTGCGGCGCAGGCGAGTGATGACTTCGTCGTTCGGCACGAACATCAGCAGCATCACACGGCTCGCCGCGCGGCCTTTGCTGTTGAGGAATTTTTTGAGCTCTTCGCGGTAGGCTTTGGTCGACAGCGCTTTCACATGCGCGCGCATGGTGGTCTGCACGCGCTCGAACACGCCATCGAACTCCGGCGTGCCGTCCGCCTCGTACAGCGCGAAAATATGCTGCGAGGCTTTGGCATCGATAACCAGTGCTTGCCCGTTGGGTAAATACACGACGCCATCCGGGCGTAGGTTGTTGGTATCGCCGGCAAGATGAACCTGCAGCTCGTAATCCGTGCCCGGCGTGAGGCCGAGTTGCTGCAATAAATTATCGAGGGCGATTTCACCCTCAGCTCCTGCGCCGATTGGATTCTTCATGGCGCGCACCAGCACATTCACTTGTCCAGCGGTTATCTCGCCCTGCCCCTTTACTTTACTCATGCTTTCCATGAGCTCTTGATAACGCTGCATCAACGGCTCAGTGGCAGTTTTGGCGAATTTCTCGTATTCCTTCTGCGCTTCGACGCGCTCTTTGCGGCTATCCTCAATCAATTCGACGGTGGCTTGGCGAAGTGCGGCACCGCTTTGCAACTCGAATTGTTTTTTGAGCTCCTCGAACTCGCCCATGCGCGCATTGACGGTTTCGACCTTCTGCAAAGCAAGTGCTTCGTTCTTGCGCGCTTCGCTAACATCGCGTTGCAGGTTGGTGAGGGTGACCTTTAGTTCCTCGGACTCTTTCACCAGCTGCTCGTATTTCGCCTCCGCCGCGGCGCGGGCGAGCGCTGCCTGCTGCAGCGTATTGAGCTTGCGCCAAAGTACGAAAACCGCGACGCTCATCACGATACAAAACAAGTATGGGGCCACCATTAACATGGCTATCTCCCTTGACTATGGGCGGCGAGCATAGCACTCTTGCGGCAAACCGCCATAGGAATACGCATGAAAAAATCGACCGCCATACCCACCGCTGCCATCATATTGGCCGCAGGGAAAGGCACGCGCATGAAGTCCGCCCTGCCGAAGGTGATGCACGGCCGGCCAGCGAGGTCTCGTCGCCGTAGCGC
>JANNSK010000015.1:0-19968 GCA_031402515.1 Alphaproteobacteria bacterium
GGCTTCCGAGCTGGTGATGCGTTCGTCACCGAGTACACCCTTGGCGTAGTTGAGCATGGAAAGACCTTTCACGACTTCCTCTTCGTTCGGGATGAGGAATACGCCGTCCTTGCGGGCAGTGGCGGTGGCGCTGCGATAATCGTTTTTCGAAGCGATGAGCATGGCAGCAGCACGTACGGTACTGTCACGATCGAGCGTGTAGTTGCTATCGGCGGCGATGCGGTCCACCAGTGCGCGGAAATGTTCAACTTGGCGCATTTTCAAACCGGAATCCCTTGTGTCGCGCAGGTTGCGACCGGGGAAGCTGCCTGCAGCTACCAGTTCGAGGACCGTCGGGCGGTCGTTTCTGAGATCGTTGTTGAAGGTCAGCTTTACTACGTTGTCGGTCATTCGATTACTCCATCCATGATTGTTCTGATTGGCGGCTTTTTAGAGCCACGGTTGAAAAGCGTCGCATTCATAAGGGATAGCTGAAGAAATGTTAACTTATTTCTTAAAGTTTTTTTAACCAATAAAAAAGGGCCGCTTTCGCGGCCCTTTTCGTTACTTTTATCATCCCTGCGAAAGCAGGGATGATAAACGAAGTTAATCGAACATTTCGGATTTTTTACGCGCCAGTTTGCGGGCACGGCGGACGGCTTCGCCAGCCTCGCGCACGCGCTTTTCGGACGGTTTTTCGTAATGCTTGCGCATTTTCATTTCGCGGTAGATGCCTTCACGCTGCATCTTTTTCTTGAGCACGCGCAAAGCCTGATCCACGTTATTGTCACGAACAACAACTTCTACCAAAGGAACATACCCCCTTCCGGGTTTTGTTAGGGTTTTTAGGGAGAGGCATTATATCCCCAGCGTGTGGATAATAGCAAGGGGCGGATTGCGGGTTGTCGGCTGGTCGGGTTATCAGGGGGTCGGGGAAGGAAAAGTCATAAAAACCCGGCAACCCGACCACCTGAAAACCCGACAACCCAATAGGTAAGCACCATGACCAAGCCAAAAACCGGCGGCGTTGAAGCCACCAAACTCAAAAGCTATATTGAACGTATTGAGAAGCTGGAAGAAGAGAAAACCGGCCTTGCGGGCGATATCCGCGACGTGATGTCGGAAGCCAAATCGAACGGTTTCGACACCAAAACCATGCGCACGGTGGTTAAGCTGCGCAAAATGAAAATGAACGAGCGCGCCGAGCAGGAATATATGCTCGACCTCTATAAGCGTGCTTTGGGCATGGATGATAGTTTAGAGGAAGCCGCTTAAGCGGCTTCAGGGCCCCCGCTACCGCTCCCCCTCGTTCGCTATCGCTCCGGCTCGCCGTCTTCCGCCGGCTACGCGGCGTACCCATTCGCCTCTGAGCAGGCGAAGCATTTATGTGAGATGAATGCTAGGCGCGGCCGCGTATCAGTTACTTTACATTAAAAACTACAATCCGCGCGGAGGCGAGCCGAGCACGGATTGGGCAAATCACACCGGGCAAAAGTACACTGAGCGTAAGCGAAGGACTTTTGCCCGCCAAATAAAAAGAAGCCCCGGAGCCATTCAAGGCTGGAGCGGGGCTTCTCATGGTGGGGGAACGAGAACGTCCCCCGGTGAACCCGGATCCACTATCTGGGCCGGGCATTCGCTTACCGAGCGGTTGGGCGGACGTCGCCTAGGCGGCGTCAGTCCGCTCACGCTCGATCATACGTACTCTCTCCATTTCCTCTTTGAGGAGGAGTTTTTGCTTTTTTAACGTCGAAATCCGGCTGAAATCCGGCATCGGACGATGCGACTCCGAGCCAATCATACCCTCAAGTTGTGTGTGTTTATTTTGTAGCGTTGCTAAATGGGTGTGTAACGACATAGCCAATCCCTCTTTTGCTTGAACCAAGCCGGGCGGCATGCCCGACCCTGATGAATGATCGTCAGCTTGAGCTGCTCTTACCCTTCCATGAAAGCACTCTCGCAGGCGCTGCGCAAGCAAAACCACAGTCAAGGTTAAAAATAAATTCACGTGTCAGATATTGACTTTTTAGAAGACCATGGCAACTCAGCAACATAGCCAGTTAACTTTTATGGGTGTTTAGGGAGGCAGTGGATAAGCCTGCGAGTAGTTATTGAATTGTTCAGGATCGACTGTCGCTTAGGCAGTCGCTACTCTTCCTCGTCAAACTTCCTTGCTACTAATGCTGAGATGGTTTCGATGGCGGCGTCGGCGCTAGTGCCTTCGGCGTGTAATTCGATATCAACGCCCATTTCAGCGGCAAGCATGAGCAATCCTAAAATCGAGGTGGCGCCAGCAGAGGTTGGCGCGCCACCTTCGTTGGGGCGCGGCAGGCGGACGACCTTGATTTGGGTATCGGGATACAAAACGGCGGCCTTGACCAGCTTCGCCGCAGCCCGGGCGTGCAGACCCTTCTTATTGCAGATGGTGAGGCGCGCCATCGCCATATTAGCTGGCCGCCTTCTTCAGCAAATTACTCGCCACATTGATATATTTTTTGCCCGCATCCTGGGCGGTGATGACGGCGGTCATGAGCGGCAGGCTGGCGCGTACGCTGATGAGTTTAATCAGCATCGGTACATTCACCCCGGCGATGACTTCCACTTTGCCGGGTACCATCACTGAAATCGAAAGATTCGACGGCGTGCCGCCAAACATATCGGTAAGAATAACCACGCCGGAGCCTTTATCAACTTCCGTGACGGCGGCAATGATGTCCTTGCGGCAGCGCTCAATATCGTCCTCAGGCCCGATCGAAATCGCGGCGACCTGCTGCTGTTTGCCCACAACATGCTCGGCGACGCTTAAAAATTCGCGCGCCAATCCGCCGTGGGTTACGATGACAATACCGATCATAATTCCGTGGAATAGGGCAGTTTCGTTGGCTTTGCAACGGTTAGGTTTCAGGTTTCGGGTTTCGGGTTTCAGTATATCTGTGCTCGTGGCGATGAAGTGCCACCTCGTAGGCCAACTGAAACCTGAAACCTACTTCTTAGCAGGCAGCCAATCTTGCGGCAGAACCCGCCCTTCCTGCATCGCCCTAAGATAGAGCAGCAGACTGGCGATGGTGGTATTAGGCACTGGCGGAAGCTTCAGCAACGGCAGCTTAATCCCCAGAAATTCCTTGGTTTGTGGGGGTGGCAACCGCTCCAGCGCATCCTTGGTGAGCTCCACGATCAGGTGGATCACTTGCTTCGGATTATAGTCGTTGACGCGAATCAGCCCATAGCCCGGCAGTTCGAGCACCCCGGCGATGTTGGGCACAGCACCCGCAGACAGCATGCCTTGCAGAATAGAAAGCTGTACCTGATCGTCGGCCACGAATTTGGCACCGAACAGCATCGCCTCACCGGTCAGTTTGGATTTTCCACTCCCCGACTCACCAAGAAGCAAGCAGCCCGCGCCTTGATAGGCGAATACGCTGCCGTGAACGACTTCATCGCCACTCACGCAGCGATACCTTCAGGATCAACCCAGGAAATGTTGCCGTCGGCCCGACGATACACCACGTTCATTCTGCCATTGGCGGAGTTGAAGAACATCAGCGCTGGAAGATCGGCCAAATCCATTTTCATCACCGCCTGCGAGACAGTCAGCGTCTCGATGGTCGTCGGTTTTTCAGCAACGACAACGGGGGCGCCTTTTTCATCGAGCTCGCTATGGTGATCCTCCGGTTGCAGCACGTATTTCTTGGCCTGACGTGCCGCGGCACCGTCCGCCTTATGATGGTCCTTGAGGCGGCGCTTGTAGCGGCGCAGTTGTTTTTCCGCGCGCTCGGCGGCATCATCGAACGCCGCGTAAATTTCGCTCGCCATGCCCTGGCTTTTGAGCACCATACCGGCGTGGGTGCCGACATTGCCATGGATATCGACCTTGAACTGGTGATGCGCCTCTTTCGAGACGACGACCTGCACATTGCTCACACGGTCGAGATACTTGCTCAACCCATCCGTCAGACGTTTTTCGACATGGGATTGGAAGGACGCGCCGAGATCGACCTGACGGCCGGAGATTTGTAATTGCATAGGGGGATTCCTCTTGTTGGGGTTGGGACTCACTCTAAATATAGGTGAGTGGGGAGTAAAAAGCTAGGAGGTTTCGGGTTCCGGGTTTCAGGTTTCAGGAACCCAAGCTCGAACTCTGTCATTCCAGCGCCGACCTCTCCGCGTCATTCCTGCGCAGGCGGGAATGACGGAGCAAGAGGGACTTGCGGAGTACTTCCTGAAACCCGAAACCTGAAACCCGCTTCCTAAACCTTCGGCAGCTTAACGCCCAGCGCCTTCGAGAGGCTGTCGTGCTGGCCGTAGTAGGAAACGCGGCGGAGGAAGCGCGGCATGATGCCCGACCATTTGAATTCACCGACCACCGCGCCGTTATCGTTGTCATTTCTCACCTGGAAGCTGAACAGTTCCTGCATGGTGATGATGTCGCTCTCCATCCCCACCACTTCCGAGATGTTGGTGATGCGGCGAGTGCCATCGCGCATCCGGCTGATATGAACAATGAGATGTACCGCCGAAGCAATCTGATGACGAATCGCGCTGGCTGGAAGGTTGAGGTTAGCCATAGTGATCATGTTCTCCAGCCGCGCAATTGCGTCGCGCGGGTGGTTGGCATGCACCGTAGTCAGCGAACCTTCATGGCCGGTATTCATCGCCTGCATCATGTCGAATGCTTCCGCACCGCGCACCTCGCCGACAATGATACGGTCCGGGCGCATCCTCAGCGCATTTCTCACGAGGTCGCGCATGGTGACCTCTTCATCCGTTCGCCCCAATAGCATGGGTTTGGTTTCCAAGCGAACAACGTGCGGCTGTTGCAGTTTCAACTCCGCCGCATCCTCGATAGTGACGATACGCTCGTCCGGATCGGCGTGATGTGAAATCGCATTGAGCAGTGTCGTTTTCCCTGAACCAGTACCGCCCGAAATGATCATGTTGAGGCGGCAGCGGCCGGCGACTTTGAGGAATTCGGCAAGCTGCGGCGACATATTGCGCGTCTGTGCCATCAAATCGAGGGTGATGATGCGGTTGGAGAATTTGCGGATCGAAATCAGCGTGCCATCGACGGCGACCGGCGGCGCGATGATGTTCACCCGGCTGCCATCCGGCAAGCGGGCGTCAAGCAGCGGGCGACGCGGATCGACCGCGCGGCTGGTCTGCGCAGCGATTGCTTGGGCGACGTTGAATACTTCCGCATCGTCAGGGAAAGTAACGTTGGTTTTCTCAAGTTTGCCAGCGCGCTCGACATAGACGTTATTGGCACCGTTGATGAGGATGTCGTTAACCGAGTCGTCGTCAAGCAGCGCGCGCAGGGGCCGCAACGTCATCAGCGCGCGGGTGAGGGCAGATTCGAGCGCAGCGGGGCTGGCAGGCATCGTCGCCACCTCCCCCTCCTCCTTGCCGAGCATGCGGGTCAGAAGCTCCACTTGCGCCTCGAGGCGCTGGATGCGCTGGGCATTGTCATCAGACATCAGCGGTGAACCCATCGCGTCATCCGTATTGGCTGAAAAATGTTTCACTGGCAGCACACCCTATTTATGACGTGGTTGAACTTCTTGTCCATCGGGCGACGCTGCCGGGCCTCTTACGGGCCGCACATAGTCCCCAACTGATGCCATTATATACAACTTTAGGTTAATAAATCGTTAGCGGCCGGAAACTGAGGGTTTTATGGGGGTTTTATACGTGGGCGGGGTGAATTCTCTCATCTGCCGGGATCGGGCGAATGGATTTTAATGCCGATTTATGGGTTTTCTCGGCGTGCCAGAGGTCGTAATCCTGCTGCATGCCGAGCCAGACATCGGGCGTGGTGTCGAGCGCCTTGCCCAGACGCAATGCCATTTCCGCTGATACGCCACAGCGACCATTGACCAACCGCGAGACGGTCTTGCGGTCCACCTTTAATCGCGCAGCGAAATCCGTCACCGCGATACCTGCTGGCTCGAGATAAAGCCCCTTTAGAACTTCCCCCGGATGCGGGGGATTGTGCATACGTATCGTCATCGTTTTCTCCTATTCCTAATGATAATCCACATAATCAACCACTTGCGCATTGCCCTCAATAAAGCGAAAAGCAATGCGCCAGTTGCCGCTTACCCTCACCGCCCATAGCCCCTTCATGCTGCCTTTCAGCGGATGAAGATGCGCACCAGGGAAATTCACGTCACTCACCACTTTCGCCCGGTGCAGCAGTGCAAGAATGAGCCGAAGTTTCGTCGCATGTTTGGTCTGAATACCTGCGGTCGATCCCGTGGTAAAAAACTTCTCCAGACCTTTATGGACGAAGCTTTCGATCATGCGGATACTGTACCATAGGTTGGTACGGATGACAAGGGGGATGTGTACCATAGCACGGTACGTGTCTTACCCCTGTTTCTGCCGTCTGCGCACCACGGAGGAAGGAATCCCCATCTCCTCGCGGTATTTAGTGACGGTGCGGCGTGCGACATCGATATTGCGGTCCTGCAGGCGCTTGACGATGGCGTCATCGGACAATACGGCCTTGGGGTCCTCGTCTGTTACCAGTTCCTTGATGTAATACATCACGGTTTTGCTCGAGAAATCGGTCGCGCCCGAGCCGGAGTGAATCGACGAGGTGAAAAAGAATTTCAGCTCCAGCGTACCGCGCGGACTGGCCATGAATTTTGATGTCGTCACCCGGCTGATGGTAGATTCATGCATGGAAATGGCATTGGCGATATCCTTCAGCACCATCGGCTTTAAAAACCGGATGCCGTGTTTGAAGAACGCGTCCTGCTGCTTCACGATTTCTTCGGCAACTTTGAGGATGGTGTTCGCCCGCTGGTCGAGCGCTTTGACTAGCCAGTTGGCGTTGGCGAGTTGCTCGGTGAGGAAGCGTTTGGCCTCTTTGTCTTCTTTGCGCGCATGCACATCGGTCGCATAATGGCGGTTGATGAGCACGCGCGGCAGCGCTTCGGGATTCAACTCAATGTGCCACCCCTGCCCACCTTTGCCCTTGCGCACAATGACATCCGGAATTACCGCCTGTGAATCTTCGTGCGCGAAACCGCTCGCCGGTTTCGGATTGCAGCGGCGGATATCGGCGAGGAGTTCGGTGAAATCCTCCTCATCCACACCGAGGAGTTTGCGCAACCCGGCAAGCTCGCCCTTGCCCATGAGATCGAGATGGTCGAGCATTTTTTCCATGACGGGATCGAGCCGGTCCATATCGGCAAGCTGCAGGCGGATGCATTCAGTAAGGTCGCGCGCGAACACGCCCGCCGGGTCAAGTTGCTGAAGTTTGGCGACGACCGCTTCGATATCCTCCGTGCTCACACCCAACTGGCCAGCGAGCGGGGCGATGTCGTCGCGTAGATAGCCCGCATCGTCGAGCAGATCGACCAGTTTTTCGGCAATGACGCGCTGCACCGGGTCAGTGATATCCATGTGCACCTGCTCGAGCAAATGATCGCGCAGGGTTTTGTCATGCGCTTCGGCGCCGTCAAGGTCCGGCCCCTCGCCCGCGCCTTCAAACGCACCTCCACCGCGATGCTCGCCCGCTGAAACGCGGCCCATGCTTAAGGCCTCGTCGGCGCCCCATTCGTTGGCGTAGGATTCATCGTTCAGCGATTCGCTGACCGAGTAATCCGTGTCCGACATTTCAACTTCGGTTTGCGAGTCGGGCTTCTCAACAACCGCCACTTCTTCGGAAGGCGTTTCCGCTTCACCGTCCTCGCGGCTTAAAAGCGGATTTTTTTCGATTTCAACATCAATATACTCTTGAAGCTCAACCGCAGATAGTTGCAGCAACTTTATTGACTGCTGAAGTTGTTGCGTCATCACGAGTGATTGTGACTGACGCATTTCCTGTTTCATCGCGACCATGCAAGAAGTATACCCCTGCTGGCGTAAAACTTCACTACGAAAAATTTGCCCAGAGAACAAAATGAGAGGGAAAAATTTTCCTCGCCATTGATTATTTGTCATTCCCGCGAAAGCGGGAATCTCCTTAAAGTGGATTCCCGATGAAAACTTGCAACCAAACGCGATGCGTTTGGGCAAGTCTAACTCGGGAATGACAAAATGGAATGACACACACTAAAGAGAGAACTTCTCCCCCAAATACACCCGGCGCACTTCGTGGTTGTTGACAATGTCCGAAGGCGTACCCTCCATCAGCACCGAACCTTCATGGATGATGTAGGCGCGGTCGATGACATCGAGCGTTTCGCGCACGTTGTGATCGGTGATGAGCACGCCGATGCCGCGGTCTTTGAGGTGCGACACGAGGTCGCGCACGTCGGCGATGGCGATGGGGTCGATACCGGCCAACGGCTCGTCGAGCAATATGAACGAAGGCCGTCCGGCCAGCGCGCGGGCGATTTCGCAACGCCGGCGTTCGCCGCCGGAAAGTGCGATCGCCGGCGAATGGCGCAAGTGGGTGATGGAGAATTCGGCAAGCAATTCATCGCACATGGTACGGCGTTTTTCTGGGTCGTTCTCGCTGACTTCGAGCACCGCCATAATGTTTTGTTCCACCGTGAGGCCGCGGAAGATGCTCGCCTCCTGCGGCAGATAGCCGATGCCGAGCCGGGCGCGGCGATACATCGGCAGCTTGGTGATATCGACGCCGTCCATATGAATCGTGCCGTAGTCAGGCGTGACCAATCCGGTAATCATATAAAAACAGGTGGTTTTTCCGGCGCCGTTGGGACCGAGCAGGCCCACCGCTTCGCCACGTTGGAGGGAAATCGAAACATTGCGCACGACAGGACGCTTGGCGTAGGTCTTGCCGAGATTCTTCACTGAGAGGCCGGATTCTTTTTCAACCAGTAGCGGCGCACGTGGCTCCGGTGGCGCGGGTTTTGGAATTTCGAGCACAACCGGTGCTGGCGACGATGGCGCCATGAATTCCGTCGCTGCCGGACGCGCGGGACTGTCAGCAGGCGGCGCAATCAGCCAATCCTTGCCCAGTGGGTTATCACCGCCATCATTTCCTGAATTGTCGTTCGCCATTACTTCGCCTCTTTTTTATCGTCCGGCACGAACAGCCCATGCACCCGACCACCGCCACCGGCCCCCCCGCTCAGCACGGAACGGCCTGTTTTGAGATTATAGTCCAGTTTTGTGCCCTTGAGGATATTTTTATCGCGGGTCAGCAACACATTTCCAAGGAGATGGATGGTTTCAGCGTCAACGTCGTAAACGGCTGTATCTCCTTGCGCAGTTTCACCGGGGGTGGTGAAAAGCACCTTGCCTTCCGCTGCAATGCGGTAGATTCCCTTGCCCATTTCCCCCTCCCCACCGGACTCGCGGTAATACACCGTCATCTGAGCCGCATTCATATGGATGTTGCCCTGAGTGACGATGACATTTCCGGTAAATATTGCCGTGCGGTTATTCTGTAAAACCTCGAGCCTGTCAGCGGCGAGCTCGATAGGCTGCTCCTTACTGAGTGTCGGCGATTGGGCGTGGGCGGACGCGCACAGTAGGAGAGCGATGAGGAAGAAGATTCCATGCGCCAGGTTCCATGTTTTAGGAAAGAACTCTCCTGAAACCTGAAACCTGAAACCTGAAACCTGAAACCTTCTCATCGCTCTATCTTTATATTCACACGGGATTTGCCGCCGAAGCGCACTTCTTTGCCGTTGAAGCGCACTTCTTTGCCGTTATCGATGATTTCAAAGTTGCTGGCAAGCAGCTTACCCTGCGGCCCCACACCGGAGATTTGCTCCTGGCCTACAACATGCATCGTTTTTGTATCGACCGCCGCCGACTGCGTGACAAAGTTATAGCCCTTGTCGTTGACCACGTTGACATTACCTTTGAGGATAATACTCGCCTTGCTCTGGTCGTATTCGGCGCTGTCAGCGGAGAGCGACAGCCACGAACCGTCCTTCTTCAGCAACTCGCCGTTCACTTTTTCGATAACGACCAGTGTCGCTGATTTCTGAATAGCTACCGCGCCCGTGACCTTGAATGGTTCACCCGCATCGGTTGTCGCCTCATATTTCGGATTGTTCATGCGCGGCATGAGTGTCGTATCGAGCTTGATGGAACCAGCGCTGATGAATGAAACACGCACGCCCGTCGCGTCACGCGTAAAATAGGGCCAGGCGATGAGTATGCCTATGAGCAGCAAGGCAAGGGTCGTCAGCGACCATTTGCCGTAGAGCACGAAGCGCGTGGTGCGGGTAAAGCGCGACAGCAGGTGGTCCACTTCGCGCACCGCCCAGTTCGCGGATAGCGTATGTTTTTTTTCCGTATCGCCGCCCATTACATCACGCCCGCGCGCAGTAAGTCGTGGATATGAAGGATGCCGACTGGCTGGGATTTTTCCACCACGAACAGCGTGGTAATCGACTTGCCGTTCATGATGCCGAGCGCTTCTGCAGCCAGCATATCCGGCGTCGCAGTGACAGGATTCTTAGTCATGACCTTCAACGCGGTCATTCCCATTAACCCTGCGCTCATATGGCGGCGTAAATCGCCATCGGTAATCACGCCGATCAGTTTTTTGCTACCATCCACCACACCCGCACAACCAAAACGCTTGGCGGTCATGGTGAGCAGTACATGGTCCATTTTCTCGTCCGGCCTTACCAATGGTAGTTCTTTCTGTTTATGCATCAGCGCCGCGACGCGTAAGAATTGCGCGCCGAGTTTACCGCCGGGATGAAACACGCCAAAATCGTCGCGCGTGAACCCTTTTTTCTCGAGCAGCGCGATGGCAAGCGCATCACCGAAAGCAAGCATCATCGTGGTCGAGGTGGTGGGGGCACCGGTTGGCGAAGCTTCGGGAATCGCTGGCAGCACGAAGGCGATATCCGCCGCTTCCGCCAATACAGATGCATCCCGGCGCACGAGGGCGACGAGCGGGATGGAGAAACGGCGCGTATAGGCGATGATATCACGCAATTCGTGCGTCTCGCCGGAGTTGGAAAGGCACAGCACCAGATCATCCGGCGTGATGACACCGAGGTCGCCATGGCTGGCTTCGGACGGGTGAACGAAATGCGCCGGTGTGCCTGTCGAAGCCATGGTCGCCGCAATTTTGCGCGCGATATAACCCGACTTGCCTATGCCGGAGACAATCACCCGGCCCTTGAGCGATGAAATTTTTTCGATGAGCGCGATGAATGTATGGTCGAGCGTTTCCGAAACCGCCTTGATGCCATCGATCTCGCGCGCCAGCACTTCGCGGGCGCTGGCCAGCAGACGGGCAGGATTGGCGGAAAGTTTTTTTGCGTTTTTCATAACTGGTTCCTAATGCGCAAAAATATCCACTTCCTGCCAGCCGGAGAGGTCAAGCTGGCAGCGTGCGGGAAGGAAATCGAAACAGGATTGCGCGAGTTCCACACGCCCTTCGCGCACCAGCATCTCATTGAGCTTCTCGCGCAGCGCATGCAAATAACGCACGTCACTCGCCGCGTATTCAAGCTGCTCGGGCGATAAATCCGCCCTGCCCCAATCAGACGTCTGCTGATGTTTGGAAACATCGATGCCAAGCAAATCACGACAAAGATCCTTGAAGCCATGGCGGTCGGTGAAGGTGCGGGTAAGCCTTGAGGCGATTTTGGTGCAATAGACCGGGGTAGGCGATACGCCGAGATAATGGTTGATGATGGCAATGTCGAAGCGGCCGAAATGGAATAATTTTGTTCGCTTTGGATCGGTGAGGATTTTTTTCAGGCGCGGCGCATGGTACGCACCGGGTGCGAACTGTACGAGATGCTCGTCGCCGCCACCGTCCGACAATTGCAGCAGGCAAAGCCGGTCGCGCGCGTTGTTGAGCCCCATCGCTTCGGTGTCAACGGCGATGTCGCCTTTCAGGGTCAGCCCCTCGGGCAGGTCGCCCTTATGTAGATGAACAGCGATAACGTCTCCTTCGGTTGAGGGGACGAGATTGCCATAGAAGGCTTGGAATCTCAAGGAAATATCCAGCGGGGGATAGGCGGCCTAATGTATAGGCTAACAACCGAATGAAGCACATTCTAGCATAAAACGCCCAAAAAACCAACACAGCAAATCGATCCAAAATCCACGCCATTTATGGTACAGTGATCATGCACAGAAGGATGATTTCATACCGAACTACGGGGTGATTTCATGCCAGGTCCCTACAGTGACGTCCAGGTTAAGAGTGCCCTCTCCCTGCTCGAGGAGATGGCCCGCGACAACCCCGATTTAAGCCATCGATACGATAGCATCGCCAGTAACGCCAAAGGCGCTGGCTATGCCGCTCTTTTGACCGAATATGGGAGCGAGCAAGAAGGCTACTCCAACCACAATGCCAGCCAATGGGCATATCGCAGCCAGCAGGCGGTGGACGCGTTCAGGAAAAGTGCCCACGCTTATTTCAAGATGCTCAGAGGTGGCGTTGGATTGGTAGCAAACTCCGACACGATTCGAGAAAAACTACTGAAATATGCAATCGAGTTAAAAATCGCCGAAGCGCAGGAGGCCGGATTCCACGCCGCACAGATGGCTTTCATGACGGGGATGAAGAAACGGGTCATCACATTTTTATCCAATCCGCGGGTGATTGAACGTCTGGTCCAGGTGGAAACGGCCTTGAAGACGTTCACAGGCACCTTGAAAGTCGCTGCTGGCTTGTTTGCAGGACTCGATCTGGTGGAAGCGCTGGATGCTGCCACCGCCCGAGCCATGATTAAGCAGGCGGATGATCTTTTGGACGCGGGAATTATCGACGCGCGCATGCACAAAACGCTCACGGGAATCGCAGTAAAACTTGCCGACAAGCAACTATACTCGGCGACGACGGCGCTTGGATTAACGCTGGCGTCACCAGAGTCCGTCGTATTGAGTTTGGGGACAAGCATTGCGTCGCAAACGTCGTACAGTTGGGATATCAAGGCGTTGCGAAGCCAGTTCGATGACACGATTACCAACCTCAGGAGCATGGCCGCGACGATTGAAAAGCAAATCTCTGAAATGAAGGAGCAGGGGAATCCTGATGCACGGCTTTTCCGGATGAACGGACGCGGGGAACTCGAGGCCCTGCTCGGCGCCACCTATAAACAGCAACTCGATACCGCACGCACGGCACGTAATACGGCGGCAAGCATGTTCGAGAATCCACCGAGAGACGTACTTAACTTCTACGCGACAAAAGCGAACAATGCGCGCGCCAAGCTTTCAGGCACAGAGGATGGGTACGAATATTTTGATGACGTACTCGTTCAGACAAACCTCAAGCACGATGCCGAGTCGCAGACTGAAATCGCGCAGGTCGCCATACGGATTAACCAGGAACGGGAGCGAGAACGTAATGACGCGCGCAACCTGAAGCAGAAGATTGAGGAATTTAAAAAGAGCATCGATCATTTTGAAAATACCGGCAAGCGCGCCCTCGACAAACTGGAAGGAAAAGAAAACGGGCCGCTAATTTCGTCACTTCCCGACCATTCGCGCTACAATTTCGTTGCGGTCGATCCATCCGAAAGGGTTGCGCCAATTCATATCGCACAGCACATGGGCAGCAGGCATGGCGCCGTCATGCACGCCGCGTAGCGTAACATAGGGCTTTATCAATCACGCCGCTTGTCCTATGCTCGCCGTCGATGGAGACGCCCATGAAAACCACCCTCACCCTCCTCGCCGCACTCGCTTTCACGCTGACGGCGTGCCAGAAGCCTAGCCAGGACGCTTACCGCGAAGGTGAGGTCGGCGTGGCAAAGGCCATTGAATATGGCACCGTCGAGTCGGTGCGCGCAGTCGAGATCATCGGCAAGAATACCGGTGTCGGCATGCTCATCGGTGCCGGCGTCGGCGGTGGTGGGGCGAGTTATGTCGGCAACGGTTCGGGCCAAACTTGGGCAACCGCAGCAGGCGCGGTTGCTGGCGCAGTGATCGGATCGGCACTCGAGCAGGAAATCTCAGACGATCAGGGCATCGAATATACCATCCGTACCGATGACGGAGAAACCAAAGCCATCGCCCAGTATGTCGAGGAAGGGAAAACCGCCTTCGCTCCCGGCGACCGCGTAATGATCCAAAGCTGTCAGGCAGGCGACCACTACAAAAAATGCGAACCGAACCAAGGCGGCTACCAGCGCGTACTCCCCGCCCCGCCGGGACACCAAAAAGCGCCGAAGGCGAAAGAAGCTAAGAATTAAATAATCGCGAAGTCGCGAGCGATGAGGCCACTACCGACACCGGCCAGTGTGATGGAACCATTCACACCAAGATCAATGAGCGCATTGCCACCTACATAGCTGACATGCGAGAGCGCCTCGCTGGTTGACACGTAAATGAGATTCGAAATGCGGATAAGGTCGCCCGAGGTGGTGCCCGCACCGGTGAAATCGCTCACCACGTCGGCACCCGCACCGACATAGAAATTGAAGTAATCGCTGCCAGTACCGCCGATGAGCACGTCGTTACCCGCACCGCCATCGATAATGTCTCTGCTGCCGCCACCGTTGATGGTGTCGTTGCCGCCATCGCCGAACAGGTAGTCGCCGCTGGTGCCGCTGACAATGCTGTCATCGTCCGAGCCGGCATAAATCACGTTGGCGCCGTTGCCACCGTCGATCGTGTCATTGCCGAGCCCGCCATAGAGCTTATCTCTGCCACCACCGACGACGATGCTGTCGTTGCCATCGCCGCCATCGACGGTGTTGTTGCCCGTGCCACCATTCAACGTATCGTCACCCACACCGCCGCTAATATTGTTGCCGCCCGATCCTGCAACCACGCTATCGTCACCGTCGCCGACATTGATCACGTTGGCACTGCTGCTGGCCGATGCATCCACCGAGTCATTACCCGCGCCACCGATGACATTATCCTTGCCGGTGACGATGATCACATCGTCGCCATTGCCACCGTCGAGCAGGTTGTAGCCGCTGCCGCCGATCAGCGTGTCGTTGCCATCACCGCCGTAAAGCGTATCGTTGCCGCCCAGGCCATTGATCGTGTCGTCACCAGTGGTGCCGTTAAGAACATCGTGACCCGAAGTGCCCGCGATGACCACCGCAGGCGGTTCCTCAGATGCGGGCGGTTCCGTAGGCGCCGGAGGCTCCACCGCGCCTGATTCACTGAACGATGCGGCTGTCAACTGCGAAGCAGTCACATTCTTCAGCGTCAGCGTCATACCGTTTTCGAGTGTAATCACGCTATCGCTGCCCACTTGAGTGATGGTTAGGCTCACGAAATCGATCGCCTGCGTAAAATTCTGCAATAAGATTTTCTCGCCCGTGGTCGCGGCACTGAAATCGCTGATGGTGATATTCACCGCAATGTCCGACTTTTTAATGATGAACGTGTCTACACCCGCGCCGCCGGTTAGCGTGTCACCACCGGCAACGCCATCGAGTTGATCATCACCTAGGCCACCATCGAGCAGGTTGATGCCGCTGTTACCGGTGAGTGCGTTATTCAACGCATTGCCCGTACCGTTGATATTGCCGGAACCACTCAGCGTCAGATTCTCGAGATTCGTAAGCAGCGTGTAGGTCACCGCGCTGGTCACACTGTCGGTACCTTCGCCCGAATTTTCAGTGATCACGTCACCCGCCGCGCTCACGACATAGCTATCGTTACCGGCGCCGCCGACCATCGTGTCGTTACCCGCACCGCCGTTGAGCAGGTTACCCAGCGCATTGCCGTAGAGCCTATCCGCACCGTTGCCGCCGGTGGCATTTTCTAAATTGGCGCCGAAGGCAACCCACAGGTTGGTCTGGCCAATCGTGGTCATGTTGGCGATGCCTTCGCGCAGGTCGATGGTGTTGGCGCTTGAGGTGCCCGCCGCGCTGACCGTGTCGGTACCCGCACCATCCCAAATCGTGAGCACATGGTTGGTGCCGTTGAATGTATAGGTCGTATCGCCTGCATTATAATTATGGTTGGCGCCATACAGGAACTGCATCGCCGCGACGTCGTAGATCATCGGCGTTTCAGGATTGTGCGTCCACGGGTTGGTGATCGGGCCATCGAGATACGACATGATGGTATAATCGCGCGAGTCTTCCGCACCCGATAAGAAATTACCCGATGTCGCGCCGTTATAGTTACCGGAGTGCTTGAGGCCCAGCGCATGGCCAAGCTCGTGCATCATGGCCATGAACTGATAGGTGCCGGGCGACATATCGACGTTGTAACCCTTGTCCATGACGATATCGGCGTGGGTGTACTGCGTGCCGGAAGTCCAGCCCTGCGCCCAGCCCGCCGGGCTGCCGACCCTCGACATATCCGCCATGCGCAGATTGATATCAGTGGTGCCGGTGGTCTCGACGAAGGTGATGTTGGCGACGTTCGCCCACATCTGCATCGCATACTCGGCCTGCGACTGCTGGGTGGCATTCATCGTCACCTGGCCGATGAGGCCCGCACCGGAAGTATCGCTGGTGCCTGTCGCTTGGCTGAAACTATAACGCACAGCCACCGCGTCACCCGTGCCGCCACTCCACGACGCACCCTTCACCAGCGCGTTGATGCCGGAAGAGCCAGTCGTGCCACTGGTTACTGTAAAGTTGCTGCTGAGCTGTTCGATTTCGGAAGTCTCTGAGGAAGTGAGATGGGGAGCCGAGGACCCGCCCTTCGCTGCGCATAGTATGCACATGCATCTGCTCCCTTGTTTTTTGTGCTGGCAGGAGACGACCAACGGCAATCTCCCCGCATCAACCAAGGTAACAAAAGAAAGTTAACGTCTTGTTAACTATTGGGTGCTTTTTATGCATTGCACAATATGCATAAACATCTGTTCTAAAATAGAAAAATGACAAAAAAAATCGCGACAATTTGAGCCAAAAACCGAGCACCGAATGATTGTTAGTTTTTGAGTGGGGAAAATTTAGTGCCGGGGCATGATTGGCTTCGCTCCCGGGCGAACACGGGGAGTACGCGCGCCCTCCACACTCGCCGGTTTTTCAGGCGAAGAGGCAGTTTTCGGCGCGGGCGTTTTATTGGGCGTCAAACCTCCGGGTTGCTCGGCACCAGGCGATGACGCGTCGATGATCGCGCTGGAGCCGTTCAGTGCGTCCACACCCTTCGTTGCATATGCTTCCATGGATCTTTGAAACGCTGGATCGGCGATGGCGGGTTTCTCGAACCACGAAATTTTATTCCACGCTTTTTCTTTATTCGGAGTGGCGGCATCCGTTTCCGCCCAGTGCCGCACCGCATCCAACGTCTGCGCCGCTTGTACATCAATGCCGTACAGTTGCTTCATACCATACATCATGTCTTGCTGCTTGCGGATCGCTGGATCTACAGTGCTCTTATCCAACCCCCACGGCCGCTTGGAACCACGCTCCCATTCGAGGGCCAGCCGGGGATCGATCTTTGCATCGGCCAATTCCTTGGCGCTTAGGCTACGGCCCAGAGCCAGTTCTTTCGCTTCACGAAAACTCTTCAGCATGGTGCGCCAGCACTCGGAAGGCCTTAATGTCTCGATGTAGCTGTGATCGAACCCCTTCATGTTGGGCCTATCCTCATAGATTGGCCAGCCGACAGGAGGTGCGCCATTTCTTGATGGTATTGCGGTTGCCGGCAATACCATCAGTGGCTTCCTTGCTGGCGGCACGACCGCCGGTGTTTCTGCTTCCCTTGTTTTTGTTTTGATAGAGGTTTCTACGGGTGGTCGGGTATCAAGCACTTTCGGCTCCCCCTTCTCAAGAGCCTGCTTGAGCTTGCTTACAGTCTGATCTTCATCACGCTGGACGGGGGTTCTATTGGGAAGCCCTATGCCGGGCGGTATTTTTAACGCTTGCTGCACGCGCACCGCTTCGCGGAAATCATTCCTGAAGTGAGGGTAGATCGCGTCGTAAATGGGCGGAAGCTTGATTTCTTTGAGCAAAAGATCCGCGCGATCCGTTCTGATGGCAACATGTTTCCCGGTCGATCCATCGGCAGATTCCATTCCGAAGTAATTGGCTGTGGAAACGCTAAAAAATTTAGCCATTCCTTGGGTTTTCCATCCGGCTATTTCACGCATATCGGCTAACATATCCTTGGCGTGATTCTTTTTTTCTGCTTCGGAAAGCGTGTCGATATCCACACGCGCAAGCGTTGGAAACCGCGCCACACGCAGCGCGTTTGCCTCAGCACCCCGCAGATCGATACCCATTTTCTTGATCATGAGTTCGAGCACGAGGCCAGATGGAAAATGGCCACCATCTTGCATTACATACACGATACGATCATGACCGCCAAAACGGCGTTTTATCTCTTGGCCTAATTGTATTGGCTGTACATGCTTCTCCTGAAGCGTTTTACGCAACAGATCGCCAAATGCCTTTGAAGCATGACGCTCTTTATGCCGCGTGCCATTGCCATTGGCTTCAGGCTGTTTCCCGTTTTGTTCGTTTTCATCTGTCATACCTCCTTTATAACAAGTATTTTGGCGAGTTTTATGACAGTTTTGTGAAGATTTGGGGGATAGAGCACCCTCCCCTAAACCTTAGGGGGATAGAATCAAATGCCCGGGGATGGGGGCGGCGACCTCGATAGGAGGCTTGTTTTTATAGTACGGAATGCGGATTTTCCAGGCGTGGAGCTGCATGGGCCCGTCGGTTTCAGTGCCATAAAATTTATCGCCGACGACCGGGCAACCAAGCCCCATACAATGCAGCCGCACCTGATGCGTGCGGCCGGTTTTGGGGGAGAGTTCGAGTAAACTATGTGCACCGTCGCTGCCTAGCAGGCGGTAATGCGTCACGGCTTCCTGGCCCGCCGCGTCGAGCACCATTTTCCATTTGCTGCCCTCGCCGGTTTTTAGAATCGGCGTGTCAATGGTGCCCGCATCCTGTGCGGGTTTTCCCGTCACTACGGCGAGGTAGGTTTTCTCCACCTGCTGCGACTGAAATAGTTTTCCGAGTTTGTCGAGCGCCTTGCGATGGCGGCCCAATACGAGGCAGCCGGATGTTTCACGGTCGAGCCGGTGGGCGAGCGCGGGAGGGCGTGGCAGACCAAAACGCAGCGCGTCGAAGGTTTCATCGAGCGCGACTTTATCGTGGCCGGTGACATGTACGGCGATGCCCGCTGGCTTGTCGAGAATCAGTATGCAGGCGTCGCGATACAGCAGCCGCGCCTCAAGCTCGGCAGGCGTTGGCAGCAGCGAACGGTCGCTCCGAATGGCGGTTTTGCTCATGATTCTGCTACTTTCCCGTTGCTTTTATGCGTGTAAAACCTTAGGCACTTCCTTATGAGTAAACCAACACCCAGACTAGTGACTAAACCGGTGGACTTCAACGCATTGCTGGCGCGATTTGCAAAAGCGCAGGCGACGGTGGCCATTATGGGCATGGGTTATGTCGGCTTTCCGCTGGCGCTCGCCGCACATGCTAAAGGTTTCAACGTACTGGCCTTCGACATCGACAAGAAGAAAGTGGATGCGCTGAATAAAGGTAAATCCTACCTCAAAGGCATTGAAAGCAGCGTGGTCGAGAAGATGCTCAAGAAGGGCCGCTTCAAAGCCAGTGCGGATGTGAAGTCGCTGCGTGAAGCGGATGCGTTGCTGATGTGCGTACCCACCCCGCTGACCAAAAACCGCGAACCGGATATGAGTTATGTGCAGGCAACCACGGAAGCGATTGCGAGCGTGCTTCGCCCCGGTCAGCTGGTGATTCTGGAATCGACGACCTATCCCGGCACGACGACGGATTTCATAAAACCGATTTTAGAGGCCACCGGTCTGAAGGCTGGCGAAGATTTTTTCCTCGCCTACAGCCCGGAGCGCGAGGACCCCGGCAACGGATTTTTCTCCACCTCTGCCATCCCCAAAGTGGTCGGCGCGGATGATGACAAATCACGCAAACTTGCCGAAGCGTTGTACGCCAACGTGGTAAAACATGTGGTGCCGGTTTCTTCTTCCGCCACCGCAGAAGCAGTCAAACTGGTCGAGAATATTTTCCGCTCGGTGAACATCGCCCTCGTCAATGAACTCAAGGTCGTCTTCGAGAAAATGGGCATCGACATTTGGGAAGTGGTCGATGCGGCGAAAACCAAACCGTTCGGCTTCATGCCGTTTTATCCCGGTCCCGGTGTCGGCGGCCACTGCATCCC
>JANNSK010000016.1:0-16857 GCA_031402515.1 Alphaproteobacteria bacterium
ATTACAGCTAAAATCGATCCGTCACGACATCGCCGGTTTGGGGGTTAACCTTACAACCATTTCCGCTTTCTGAGATAGGCGAGCGGGAAGATGGCAGCGAAAAGCATCAGGAACAGCGCGACGGGATAGCCCCATTGCCAGTCGAGTTCGGGCATCAGTTTGAAATTCATGCCATACACACCGGCGACCAGCGTCGGCGGCAGAAAAACTAACGAGGCGATGGACAGCACGCGAAACACGTCATTCTGCTGGATACTGACCATGCCCAACGTGGCATCGAGTAAAAAGTTGATACGCGCCGCGAGGTGATTCCCGTGATCGCTCAAACCGGCGATGTCGTGACGGATCGATTTTAGCTGTAATTCATATTCGACGGCGGCGAAGGAAGCATGGTGCCCGGCGAATACCATGACCCGGCTGAACGTCACCAGGCTTTCATGGATTTTGGCAATGCTGTCACCGCAGCGACCGATATACTCGAGCACGGGCTGGAAATTTCGCGTAGTTCGGCCAACCTTCGGTTCACCGAGAGGAAAAATATCACGGGTGACAGTATCGACCTCGCGGTCCATGCGTTCCAGTATGTCCGCTTGTCGATTGATGATCGCTTCAATCAACAATAAAAACATCGTTGCCCCGCCGATTTTTCTCGGTGGAGATTTCATTAGTTGACCGGCGAATCGCCCGAACGACGTGGTATCGATGTAACGCACGGTAACGAGCTGGTTTTCCGTTACGATAAATGTAAAGGCGTGGGTTTCCGGCACGCCTGAATCCACCTTCGTCAGCATCGTCGCCGTCATGAACAGCGCGCCATTCTCCTCATAAAGGCGGTTTGACACCTCAATTTGGTCCATTTCCTCACGCGTGGGGATTTCCATGCCGAGGCATATCTCGGCGGCCATTTCTTCTTCATGTGTGGGCTCCAGTAAATCGAGCCAGATGACCTCGGACGGAATATCATCGCCTGGCGTCCACGCCTCAGCAACAATCCGTCCGTCCCTTGGAAGATACATCATCATGCGCGGTCATGAGACACTTACCCCGCAAAAAATGCAAGCGACATAGAAATACCAAAAAAACCTACTGCCCCGGCGTGCGTGATCGTGGGGGCGGGGGTGGTGTGTTGGGCACAGGGGTCGGCGAAGCCGAATGGGCTTCCGTCGCAGAAACGTCAGCGGAAGGTGTACTCTTCGAACTACTACTGAACAAGTTCTCCAAAAACGTTTTCGGCTTAGGCGCGACGGGAATACGCGCGGCATCCTGCTTCAGGTCCAGCGTTTCCAGTATTTCGCGGGGGCCAAGCAGTTGGATGTCTTTCTCGGTTAAATCCCATAGGTTTTTGTCCAGAAGTGCCGCGTAGCTGTACTGCCTGCCGGGGGGCCCTTTTAAAGGCACTCGCGCCAACATACGGACAAGATCAGGGTGGCGCGCGAGTTTGCCGACCAGCGATTTGTAGTCTGCGTGCTGACTCAACACGGTCGCATCCAATTCACCCTTGCTTTTGTTGTCTGCATCAATGCTATCAGAAGCGATTTCATCGCCCGCTTTTACGGCAAGAAATACGGGTAGCACGATGGCATTGCCGACCCCTTTGATCCCACCCCAAACCGCTTCTGATGGGTTGAGTTCTTTTAATCCTTCCTTAGCGCCTTGGTAGGTGAAACCGCCCACCAATACAAATTTCCAGGCCCCTGTTACCTTATTGTAAAGATACACAGGAAGACTGGGTCCCATAAAGAATGCCTCGAGCTCGTCTATGGCTCCTTCCGCTAGGAGCTTTGCCCTTTCTCTCCCACTGGCTGCTTTCAGCGCAGCCCCGCCAGCACCGGAAAATAGCGCCGCTGCTGGTATGGCTGTCACCATACCCACCACAAAAGCTTTTTCATCCTGCCCCGGCATCTGATCGTTCGCGTAGCATGTCACCAGTTTTCGCCACATCGCTTTTCTGCGGTGGTGAGTTCGCGGTCATTACCGTCCAAATTTTGCGTATTTACCTGATTACCCATGGTCGTCTCCCTGTATGGTTAATTTTTATTAGTAATTACGTGAATTCTGGATAGCAGAAAGTTGGGATTCTGTGTGTGAACCTTTTATGACAACTGAAAATCGATTTCGTTAAAATCACAGAAAAACTGTGTTTAAAACCAGTAAACACCTTGTTTTCCTTACCCATAGGCCTAGTCTGCCCCCATGTTTTACGAACATTCCAGCGAGCCGTTATTGCCCTACGAGAAGTGGCTGAAGCGCGTCTATCAATCGGTATGGATGGCACTTTGGGTGGTGCTCGGTGCGCTTGGGGCGGGTATGCTCGGCTATCACTATTTCGGGCATCTGGCGTGGATCGACGCGCTGCTCGAGGCTTCGATGATTTTGGGCGGAATGGGCGCCGTCGCCCCGATGACGACGGATTCGGTAAAACTTTTTGCCTCGTTTTACGCGCTGATGAGTGGACTGGTCGTCATTACCACAACGGCGATTATCCTTGCTCCGTGGCTGCACCGCTTATTGCACGCGCATACGCGGAAGAAGTGAGGGCGTTACATTCTGAGCCCCGTCCTTTCGACATTTTTGCATCAATCTGAGGGATTTAGTGGGTTTCTTGGTGCGCGCCGCCACACATCATCGGCTGATTGTCACAAAATCTTCACATTACTTTTGAAGAAACCTGCGCTATCAAGCGCAAGAAAGATTAATAAACCCTTACCAACGGAGTTTTTATGGGTGCCACGTTAAGACCTGCTGCTGCAAAACCCGGCGCTAAAGGCAGCGCAGGAAGAAACCCTGCCAGAACATCAGATAAAACGCCTGCAAAAACCACCGCGAACGCGGATGAGCAGAACAGCCTTGTGGTTCGCACGCCGGAACAGCACACTCCGCACCAGCTGAACCTGATACGGGGTACAAGCAGGCTTGATGCGCTTGAACAGTGGCTGGAGGATAAAAATCTGAAGCTCGCCAAAGCCGAATTCCCGGACGCGACAGTCCTGGGCGCACGGAAAACAGAAAAAGGCGGGTGGATTGCTACACAGGACGGCCAGGAAGTCGTTATCGCCGGCGCGGCGAATTACGTACCCGTACCCAGAGGCGATGGCCGCCCGGGAAAAGTTGAACGTATATATATGTCACCGACAGACCTCAAGAAAATCACTAAAACTGACTTGGAACGCGCCGAGTTTTTTGCAATCGTCGGCGAGGCGCTCATCAATAGCTCGGCCGATGAGCGTGATATCAAAATCCTGAACCACATTTATGAGGGTATTTTCCGTACAAAAATCATAGGAGAATACCGCACCCAGCCAATCTTCCACTTGCAACCCTGGGAAGGCGGGACTGCCCCCTGGTATCCGCAATTGTTAGATAATCTGCGCGCGGGACACCTGAAAACAACGCAGCGTGACATTCCTGAGATTCGCAATCTGATTCTTACCCGCCCCGAAGCAGCTATGGAATGGCAGAATAATCCACATACAAGCTATCTGTTCAAGGATGCCGCAGCGGAAGCGCAGCAGGTGATGCCAAATGAAGTCGAGCCCGCCATTGCCAAACCAAAAAAGAACGCAAAATCCAAAAAAGACAAGCGCGCCGAGGCGGATGTGCCCATTACCGAAAAATTCGCCTCACTCGTGCCTGCCGAACTACCGCGTCTTGACGGCGGCATTGAGCATCACGGTGCACCAGTCGCAGGCGTTGCGGCTTCCCATACGCAGCAATCTGTGGTAGGACGCGGGTAATGAACATCCGTCTTCTCATTTTAATATGTGTTCTGACGCTCGCGGGCGCGAATGCGCAAGCAGAGTATGTGCCGATGCCGCTTTACGGCACGTCCGTTGTCGAATCGGCAGCGGATAGCAGGCGTGTGGTTTATGCTCAGCCGCGATTCGCGCAAACCACGCCAGTGAAGCATTACAGTGTTCACCGCCCGTACTTCAATCAGGCCGGCCCGTTTTTTCGTCCGGCGCGGCTGGAGTCGTTAGGCGCGCGCAGCAGCTACAGCAGCAACGACAACTGGCGTGGCAAGCGCTATGGCTATACCACCCACTGGCGCAATCCCTATCGCCTGCAGTAGTGACGGATAATGACAATGTTGGGCCGCGCAGGGTTTTTAAACCTTCCCCCGTACAACGAGCACCACGCAACAACAATACGAGGTGCTTATGAAACTCCGAATCCTTATTTCCACTACGGCGATGATGCTCAGCGCATCCGCCGCACACGCTTATGTCGGCGGTGATGACGCCTATTGCCGTGAGTTCACCAAAACAATCTATGTCGGCGGACGCGCCCAGCAAGGCTACGGCACCAGCTGTATGCAACCTGACGGCTCATGGCAAATCGTGCAGGAACCACGCGTGCAATCCGCCAGTTACTACGCGCCGCCACCGGCACAATACGCACAGCCCGTTCAGTATGGGCCAATGTCAGCTTACGGCGGTTATCATGCCTATCCGCGCCCATGCCATCGCCCACAAGCGGCATGGCCACTGGCGCTAAGTTTTAACTACAGCAATTGGGATAATAATTGGCATCACCGCCGCCATGATCGCCATCACGGCTGGCGCGACCATGGTCGCCGCAACGATCACGCGAATCATCGCGATGGCCGGCGCGGTGGCGGCAATCGCTTCGCCGGTAACGACTGGCACTAGGCACAGGGGACACAATGAATCATTGTGTCCCCTGCGTTCATTCCCTGTTTTTTGCCTGCACTCCGCTTGCTCCCACCTGTCGTCACTCATGGGTGGGAGTTTTTTATCGGGTGTTAACCGTGTGAGCGCGTGGTGTCTTTGGGCAATCCGGCAAATTGCGGAGCGGTCACGCTATCGGGTGTGGCGCCACCGGTGATAGTGGGCGCAAGGGTAGCCTGATTGGAGCGACGCTCCACGTTGATTCTATCAAAGTCCCAGAACGTCACTGTCATCGAAGTGCCGTTGGGCGTGTTGTAGTACCATGTCGTCCGGTTATCGACGGTGGCCCGATCCCGGATGTGGAATCCACGCGATTCAATATTCGAAAGCGTAATGGCCGCGTCACGTGAACCATACACATGGAGCATCAACGTGCCGCTGCTGTAGCCGCTGGCCACATCGAAGAATTCGCGCAGATCGAGCTCTGAATCTTTGGTTGATGGGCGCACATGGATGGTACGCGCAAAACCGTCATCCCGCATCTGCCTGGAATCCACGCGCAGTATTTCGCGGTTCGAACGCGGGCGCTCGGCATATCGTGGTTCTTGATGGAGCGGCTCCACGTGGGGCGCTTCAATATGGCGTGGTTCTACATGCGGTTTTTCTACATGCCGTGGTTCTTGATGTGGCGGTTCTTGATGAACCGCGACCATAACTTCACCGTAAACCCTCTCTGTGTAACGCTGCCCCGATGGTTCACGAATCTTAATACCGCGAAAATTGTTTAACGTTACTCTGGTCGTCTGGCGATTGGGCAGGCCTATGTTGAAAATAAAATCATTGCCGACTTTTTGTGGGGCAGCTCCCAACGGCATATTCTCAAGAATAAGCACGCCATTGTTACCGTTAATGGTCATTTCCGGCACGTAACCGTACGGGTTCACGCTCGTCGAACCGGCGTTAAACCCAAAATAGTAGAGGGTTCCCATGTCTACTCTCGCTACGGGACTGCGCGTGTACAGCGTATGACCTACTCTGCCATTCACTGATCTCAGGTCGTCATAACTGTAGCGTAGCGGTTCGATAGGCTGGTTACGCTCCTCCGGCGGTATAAAAAGCGGCGGCAACAGCTTATACTGTATTTGTTGTTGCTGTGCTGGTGGTGGTGGTGGTGGTGGCTGCGGCGCGGCAGCGACCTGCGACGCTGGCGCTGCATAGACTGGCTTCGTTACCGCAGGCTCTTTAGGCAATGGTGCTACTCTAGGCTTGGGTGGCGATGGTTTAGACAAACCTTCATCGGACAACCCACTGAAATCAATACCCGTTAGATCTTTGATGTCAGAGATCATCGGGTCTACGCGTCTTGGTTCTACATAATTTGGGTCTCGTGGCGGCGTGACCACGATATAATTAAGCGCGCGATATACCGAATGGCCCTGAATCGTAACCATCCCCGGCATACGGTCAAATTTCCCTACGTAAAAATTGGGAAGCTCGATATGCGGTATGCGATCAAGCCTGCCTTCTGCCATCAATTTTTCCCAACCCGGAATTTTGTAATAGACCACCGGATAGGTCGAGTTGCCGTCTTTATAACTCCAGAAGAATTTTTCTCTGTGCATCCCCGAAGTGTTGAGAATGCGTAGGTCAATTCTACTATCAAACGCATAGTTGACCTTCACAACAGGCAGGCCGTTATTGTTTCTTGCATAGTCTTCGGCAGCAGCAATAAAATCATCCAGCTGCAGCACGATAGGCTGATGCCAGCGCTCAGGAGCGGGAAATTCTGCAAGGCGTTTGCCGTTAATATTGCGGATGGTAGAAAACTGTGTACCGTAAGTGGCGGGAAGGGTTGGCGCGACGAATGCCGGGTCTGCGGGGGGCATGGGCGGCGCCACAGGTTTTGGAAATGGATTCTTCGGCAGACGCGCCGCCGCCTCTCTGGCGATGCGATCAAGTTCGGTGACCGGCGTACCGTTGACGAAGATGTTTTTTTCTTGGTAGCCGTTCAGCTTGATCTGCGGCCAGTTTCTCCATTTCATCAGGTCGAATGGCTCGGCAACTCCTTCAAGCCTGTAATACAATGTACCGGTTTTCGCATCCCATTTGAACAGCTGGGGAAGGCCGGGCTGTTGATCGGCAAAATCGATGGTGCCGCCGCGGCCATTAATGATCAGCAGCGGATTTCCCCTCACATCATTTTGACGTGCAGCGCTAACAAAATCAGCGGCACGCACAGTCACTTCTCCCGCATCTGGATTATGAATTTCAGTGCGGAATAGCGCGGTGTTTGGCCTTTGACCCAATCCTTCTTTTGTACGATCATTATCAAGAAATGAGGTTTCGATCGTTATCCGATTCACCAGCGGCACATTCCGCGCATTCCGCGAGGATGGATATCTGGGATCGGGGCCGACCTCGATGGTGAAGTCGTCTTTCTTCATGGGAATGAGGCGACCCTGCTTGTCCTCGATCTTGACTGCTTTTCCAGCAACTAGGATCTTGATGCTGGGGTTCTCGCGCACGGTGATTTGATAGACCGGATCGTTATTCGTAAGGCCCGATCCAAAAATCCCCCCATCCACGCCTTTATCAATGCCGAGATAGGTTACATCAAACGTGTATGGGACCTCGCTCTCAATGCGGATGATGGAGGTGGTGGAACCAGTCCATAGAACCACCGGCTCTTCAGGCTTCACTCGGCGAATGTTTCTAGGAATGATGATTTTGCCATTGTTTGCCCCAGACCAATCGATGGGATCGCCGGTATAATTGCCGGGCTCGCCAAGATCGACGGTTGCAACATTGTTATTGAATGGGTCAGCACTCATACACCCGGCCCTGCCTCACACTTCCGGTATGAGTATTCTACTCCAAACCAGCCTCAAGAATTATGACAGTTGTGTGAAGATTGGCGGGTTTGAGTTAGCGGCGAAGCCGCTTGAAGAACCCGTCATCCTCGGGCGAGCGCAGCGAGGCCCGGGGATCTCTCGCCACATGGGATAACCATCTGGATCCTCGCAACAAGTGCGAGGATGACGGCTTCCGTCTCCCTAACAACCCGCCCTATTTCAAATAAACGGATCATACGCCCATTGCAGCAGCGCCTGGCGCTGGCGAGGGCGACAGGCCGTGTCCATCGGCTCGCAATTGGCTTTAATTTGGGCGGCGTGGCGGGTGAAGGCACGCCAGCGTTTTATTTGAATTTCATCCACCTTTTGGATGCGCCTGCCGAGATAATAGCGACAATACCACTGGAACCAGCCGCGCGGGTCCGGCCCATAAATCCAGCCTTTCTCAAGCCATACGTAAAGCGGCTGACGGCTTTTGATACCGAAGCAATTGAGCGAGACATCCGGCACCGCGCTGATTTTGGCGTTTTTAAACCAGTCAGCGGGGAATTCATCGCGACAATCATTGAGGTATTTGCCTTCGAAGACTCCATGCTCGAGCATTTGCCGTGGCGTAAAGAATGGCGTAAAACCGGGGGCGAATTGCTTGCCCATGGGTGCGGTGAGGACGTAGGAATAATCCCGCTGCATGCGATCATTGGCGTGGATGAACGCACCAGGCGTATAATGCTGCGGCATACTATTCGCGGGTTTCAGTAACCTTATAGCCCTGTTGCTTGTACTTCGCGACGCACGCCTCATCCTTGTCTTTCTGGACATGGTAGCCGATGGCACCGGCAGCATAAGAGGCCTGATCGTGCCCACCGCAAGTCGCAACGGCGCCGGTTTTGGCATTCTTTAGTGTGGTGCTCGGAGTGGTACAGGCAGCGAGTGCGAGCATCACGCACATCACGATTAATTCGTTTTTCATAGCATTCCCCTAACAGTTTGAATTGGACAACGATAAAAGGAATCGCACGCCAAATCTATCGATTTTTCTCCTTGAGAAAAACCGCGTGCGCTTTTGGCAATCCGAGGCTATACAGCGCGTTCTAAAGCGGACAGGTGGCCGAGTGGTTGATGGCGCTCGCTTGGAAAGCGTGTTTACGGGAAACCGTAACGTGGGTTCGAATCCCACTCTGTCCGCCATTAAGCGCGGAGACGTGATGGTTGATTCTTCGAAAAGACCAGTGTTTGGTAGACGCAAATCCGTCGATAAAGCACCCTCACCACCTGAGGTGACTACTGCTGTCGCTTCGGTTTCGGCTAAAAAAGATGCGTCTCCGCTGCCCCCAATATCAAAGCTCTCCGAGTTGCTGAAGATTCCCTACGACCGACGCGGCGACATCTGGAACACGGAATTCGAGGAACATATTTTTGGCGGCTGGTTCTACGAACTCGAAGCTTGGCAAATGGGTCCTGACCAGCATAATTATCACACGGTGTGTCTGGCTAAAGAAGGCGAGCCCAACGCCATGAAATTCCAGAAAATGGGCAAGAAAGCGATGAATAACGGGCTGGGTATTTCAATTTTCTCGCCCGGCAATGCTAAGCCCGACTTTGTGTTTACGCTTGGCGAACTGATTGCGGTCGCCATGCAAAAAACCTTGCTGCCGCTTTCCATCAGCGCCAAGCAATCGCAACATGCGGTCATCGTCGACAACGCGATGCTCGTAGAAGGTGATCCAATCGTATTTGCTGGGCAAGTGCCGCCCGATTGGATGCCCGAGCCTGCACGCAAGGCCATGCGCGAGTATCTGGCCAAGCGGTATGGCATTAAAGCCGTGAGCGTGCAGTCGCGCACGGAAATGGAGGATGAGCAGATCGTGTATCAGGGCATTATTTTCAATTTTCCAATCAAGCCCGACTGCGATTTGAATTACCTCATGGAGGATTTATACTGGTACATTCGCCCGGGCGTGCGTGCCGCCATGCTCATGGGCCCATCCCTGCTGACATTCTATCCGTTATAGATGTTTTGCATGTTCCACCGCTGCTTTCTGAGTGGTGTCCTGCAGAATGATGTAACCCACGCCTAAAAACAGCGCGATGATGGCAACGGCGCTGATGGCGATCCGCAACCGGTCGAACCACACGACACCCGAGGGTATCCATTTTGGGTATTGGCGCTGATATTGAAACTGCCGATAAAAACTTTTCATGAAGGCGCTGTCTGATTCAGGCCTAAAATACGACGATATTGGAACATTGGGATCCTCAAGATCCTTTTTCCACTGATCATCATGGTCGCCGGGTGAATTCATAATAGAGGCATTGTAGAGGGTTGTGCGTGCACTTGCAAATGCCAGTCCCTGCAACCACCGAATATATTCAGATCTTTTTGTTTTCGCCGATCGAGATAAAAATTGGTTCGACCACGAGACGGGCAGGCCCCATGGATATCAATTCCCGATCTTCTGAGCACCGGTGTCCTCGGGTCCACCGAACCCTTTACCAGTGATTTCGCCGTTATCGAACTGGTTGCGTTTCAGCTTTACGCCAGTTGGCGGTTGTGCACCAAGCCCGCTCGCGCCGCCAGTTTTGTTGGGGTCGACCGCGCCGGAACCATCGCCAGCCGTGTGATCGAGCATCGGTTTGCCGCCCGTGGTGATGTGCGACGGGTTGACATACCCGCGCTCACCCAGCTTGCTGCCGCCAGTTTTGATACCGAGGGTGCCTCTGACTTTTTCCGCCGGAGGTGTATAACCACGCGCGCCGAGAATAGCCGCGCCCATTTTATCGGCCTTGCTCGCACCGCCGGTGTCATCATCGGGGTGCGTTTGCGACTGGGCCCCGCCCGGATCATCCGGGTTTGGTTTGCCGGATGAATCGTCGGGATTCGGCTTACCGGAATCGTCGCCACCATCGTCATTATTTTTGTTATCGCCGGTGTCGCTGCTACCGCTGCCATTGTTTTGATTGTTGTTGTTTTCTTCCTGCTCTTTATTGGAATAGCCGTCGTTACTGGTGTTTTCCGAGGCGTTCTTATTCGAGCCGGAATCGCTGCCATTTTGATTGCCGCTGCTACCAAAGCCACCTTCGTTTTTATTATCACCGTAGCTACCACCGCTGCTGCCGAAGCCACCGTCGTTTTTATTGTCGCCGTAGCTGCCACCGCTGCTGCCAAAGCCACCTTCATTCTTATTATCGCCGTAACTACCGCCGCCAAAGCCGTCATTGTCGTTGCCGAATACGCCTGCGCCGAGAGAATTTTCGTTGCCCATCGCCTTGCCGGAGCCAGAGCCGTTGATCCCGGATTCAAAACCCAAGCCGAGACCATCTGAGCCAGGTCCATTATCACCGCCGATGGCGCTTTGCGACCCGCCCGTATTTTTTTCGATCTCGCTCGTAGTGCCGCCTGGCTGCGCGTTCTTGTCGATTTCGCTTTGTGACCCGCCTATGTTTTTTTCGATTTCGCTGGTGGTGCCGCCCGTTTGCGCATTGCCATCGACTTCGCTTTGCGTCCCACCATCCTGGATGGTGTATAATTTATTGTCACCGCTTTTATTATCGGAATCGATCGAAGAGCGGGAATTGACGTTCTCCATACGATTGAGCATCATGCCGCTATTCGTTGTGTTGGGAATGTTAACCGACTGCGCCTGCGCCAATCCCGACAAAGTCGAGCTCAGGAAAAGTGCAGTAAGAATCGCAGAGTTTTTATGCATAGGTATCCCCAGCTTGAGTCAAAGAGCGCCATGCATACAGGAACATCACAGTCGAACACAATGATTTTGCTTGCCGCGCTAAAAGTAAACCCTCGCGTGACATTGCGAATTTATTCACGCATACATGCTGCGTTAACCATCAATGGAGAGACTTATGGCTAAAGGACAACAACGTTCGAACCGCGAAACAAAGAAACCGAAAAAGGCCGCAGCACCGAAGCAGCCCTCGCCCTACGCGCAAAGCAAAAAGAAGTAACTTCGACTGCGTTATGTCGGATATCAAACGTATCGAGCCCGGCGCGCGGATGTCGGAAGCCGTCATCCATGGCGGCAAGGTTTATACGTGCGGGATTGTGGCCGTGGCACGCGCTGTCGACAACGGCGCGCCAGCCTGCAAGGCTCTTTCATTTTAAAATTTTCTATGTATAGATAATCTTGCATTCAATTTTTTGAGGAGAATCTATGAAGTATTATGCGTTGGTTGCTGGACTTTGCCTTTTCCTGACGGGCTGTGTTTCGTCTTCCATGTTGCCGCAATCCGCGAGTGGCGTGGATTTCTCCACGGCAAAAACGGGGAAGACCGGCTTTTCGAAATATGAGCAAACCTTTTTCCTTAAAGGAGTGGATAAGGAAACTGCTCATACGGCTGCGCAAAAAGGGCTGGTTAGCGCTGGTTTTACTGTCACGAAGGCGGATCTCGAGAGCGGTGTCGCCATCGGCGAACATGGCATAACCATGCATGATTGGAACGTGGTCACCGGCGTGTATGTGAAGCAAGAAAAAGGTGGCACGCGCGTAAAAATGATCACCGAAGGTTCAAAAGATACCGGTTTCTGGGGTGATGTAACCTCCGATGACTGGCCGCAAAGCATTTATAAAGGCATGACCGAATATTTAGCCACTGAAGGGCATCCGCAATAGAACTAACCGGCGGCCACACAACGCATGACGGGAAATAGGATGACCGGCATTGAACGCATCGACGCTGGCAAGCGGATGTCGGAAGCGACCATCCATGGCGGCAAAATCTATACATGCGGCATCGTCGCAGATAGCGCGATGGGCAAATCCGTGCGCGAACAAACGGCGGATATTTTGCAGCAGATCGATGCCCTGCTGGCGCAAGCGGGCTCCGACAAAACCCGTATCCTGAAAGTCAATATCTGGCTGAGCGATATGGCGACGTTCGACGAAATGAACGCGGCGTGGGACGCCTGGGTGGTCGCAGGGCAAGCGCCCGCCCGCGCCACCGTTGAATCCAAACTCGCCAACCCCGGCTGGGCGGTAGAGATCATGGTTGAGGCGGTGATTTAGATACCGCGCCGTCACAAGATCAATTGAGTTATATCGCGCGGTCGCGCGAGGATGCGCGTGGCACAGGCTGATAACCCACTGGTATCGGCGCATTGTCGTTCGATATGACGGATGTACTGGGCACAACCTTGCGCCCGGCGATGCGCGCGTTGGTGATGTCAGGTACCTCCCTCCCTAAAGCGGCGGTAAGGTCGCTATGCAGGTATTCGGCGGCGGCGGTGAATTTGCCCATCGCCACGGATAGCTCCCTGGCCCTGGCGAGTATGGAGGCGTCGGCAGGAGACTTGCTTCGCTCAGCCAGCGTTTTGACCCGCGCCGCCTCGCGCTTCAGCCAGTCGCGCGCGGTATCGACATCGTAAAGGTAGGCCTTGCTGATCGGCTCGCCCGCCGTATAGGCCTGCTCGATACGCGCCAGCTGGGTGATGATTTTGATGCGCTGCTGGCTTTGCAGCAATTCGTAGTTCGCCGCCAGCAAATGCCGCGCATTGGCGATCATCATCTCGATCTGCTTTTCCGCCTGCTGCTGGAATTTCGGATCGTTGAAATCGCGTTTCTTTTGCTGCAGATCAAGATCGTTGGTGAAGGTTTGTCCTGCCGCCAACACCTGTTTGATCTGCGCCGGGCTGAGCGGTTTGTTTTCGTTCACCTGAACGGCGAATGTGCGCAGCGTTTGTGCCATTGCCGACCGTTGTTCCTCAGGCTTTTTGTTCAGCCATTTGTCCCAGTCGTTACCAAAGAAGTGCTGGGCCGTCATACCGCCACCAATGAACCCGGCCACGCCGCAACCAATGGCGCCGATAACACCGCCACCTTCGGGAAAAATGGCTTCACCGATCCAGAAGCATGGCACCGCAAAAGTGGCCGCGCCAACAAATCCACCGACATCGAACGCGAGTTGATGACCGTTCTTGGTTACGAAATCGGAATAGATGAACGAGCCCATCACGAACGGTTGCAGCCAGACCGCCGCCCGCGCCGCATTTTTGGTCAATTCTATTTTCTTTAAGAACTCAGCTGCCTTCGGAGATACTTCCTGCAATATCAACCGGGAGCCAAGGCCGACCAGCCCGGTGTCGGCGATAATGATCAGGTCGGCGATGGTGGCCGCCCCCAGAACAGTGCCCTGCAATCCGGCCGCTACGCTGCGCCAACCGCCAGCCTTCCATTCCTTTTTCAAATCATCACCATGGAAATAAAAGAACATCAGGTTCATCACGCTACCCGTACCGGCGCTCAGCATGCGCATGCGGCGTACGCCGCGCGAGGCATTATCCGGGTGATCCCAGCCGGGCACAAGCTTGCCCGGTGGGATAACGTGTGTTGAGCCATCCGCGTGCACGACCACCGTATCCAGCTGGCGCGCACGAAAGAATAGCTCCGGCCCTTCCAGTATATACGCCTTGGTCATGGGATTTTTCTTATCAAGATGTTCAGGATTGTGAAACCGCAGGATATTGCCATCGTCGTCGAATTGCGCGAGAACACCCTGCCCGCGCTTCAGAATCATCCCTCCACTCTGTTCACTCACCACTTTAATCTCGTCCGGTCCCCCATTCACAATAAAGGCCAAACGCATCGTAGCTTTGCCGGTTACCCGCGAATGCACGAAATCCGGTACAAAACCCATTGCCCATTGATACCAACCCAGTAGGCCCGGCGATCTGTTGGGCTTGTTGAAGTTCAGTTTTTCGCCGAACTGGTCGTAAAGCTGTTCGCGCTTCCTGCCTCCCATGAGTGATTTCTTGCGCGATTCCACCGTGCCTTTTTCATCCACCAGCACGACGTCCTTGGGGTCGATACCGAGCCCCTTGCTGCCACGGTCCATTTTTAATTTGTCGGCATCGCTATCCCAAATTTCCTTATCGGCTGGCGTGGTGGCCACCCGTTGCAGCGCCATCAATTCGTCGCTGGTGAGCCTGCGTTTCTTTTTGCCAACCAGGTTCTCGACAATCCCAGCAATTTCATAATTGCTATCACCACGAAAGGCCAGGGCCTGCCTGCCGTTCATGGGATGGGCCTGCGGAACTATTGCACCTTTGTCATTTACCGTTGTCACCGCAACGTGGCGGTAGTTCTTAGTCCTTGGATCGCGCTCCTCAGCGAACGGGACGATATAGTACTCTGCCGTGGGTTCGGCAAAAGTGAAACTCACCTTAGTGCCGCGAAAGCGTGGCGGCAGGCTATGGCTGTCAATTTTCCTTGGCTTGGGTTTGCCATCTTCATCCAACTCGGTTGTATCACCGGTCGTTGCTTGGTCCGTCTCGCTCATAAGAACCTCCCTTACTAGGTCCGTTGGTGAGCTTGGATTTCAGGACTCTTCAAGAGCCGCACTCACTCTAGCTTTTATGGGTCTCAGTCGTAGCAGAGACAGAGGTTAATTTCACCGAGAGTTATGTGAACTTTTTATGACATTTTCATTTCTATCTCATAATTTTATGGATTTTTCCTTCGTCTGGATTAACATTCGCACCATTCAAAAAATCCCCTGTTTTCCCCTCCTTGTCATCCGGCGGTGATTCGTCTAGCGATAGCGGATGGGAAAAAATCGACTTGAAGCATTATAGTAAGTGACGTGATCGGCGAGCGCCATTGACAACCGCGTGCTGCTCTGCCTAGCTGTCCGTCCTGTTTTCCCAAAGGAGCATTCCATGAAACATCACCTGTGGTTATTGGCTGCACTCCCATTATTGCTCGCTGCTTGCAACGGCCCCGGCCCCCTGAAGATGAGCGAAGATATTGTCTACAATAAAACCTCTTCATTCAAGGTCAGTGAAGGCACGGGGACGTTCACGGAAAAAACGTTTGGTGCGGGATTGGCCTATTCGTTTGCCACGTGGCTGGCCAGCAACCCTAATTATCCGAGCACTGCTCCAGGAATGACTGCGGTTGCAGTGGATGCAAAGGTACAATCCGCCATTTCCAAACATTTTCCCGGCGAACGCATTGCCACCGCCCTGAAGCAAGCGGTACTGCAAGAACTGAAATGGAAAGAGAAGAGCAATGCACCAGATTATAAAGTAACCATTGGCACTGGTGGTTGGGGGATCGAGCATCACCCCCTCAAGGTGACCGAGTATGCCATCTTTTACCGCGCCGGAATTTCCATTGAGGAAACCAAACCGGCACCTGGGACAGACAAATACCGCTCTACCTCTTTTTCCTGCGAACACCGCACCGATTCTCAATATTCCCATGATGAAGTATTTAAGGACGACGGCGCTGCAATAAAGACAGTAATGGAGGCAGCGGTGCCTGAATGTGTCAAACAAATAAGCAGCGCATTAAAAGCACGCATCGCAAAAGACAGTGCTCCACCGACATCGTAACGGCCATGACGCTTCTTATCCGCGACGCCATATCTTCCGACACACCCACCATCCTGCGCTTCATCCGCGCGCTGGCGGAGTATGAGAAGCTGTCGCATATGGTGGTGGCGGATGAAGCAACGCTCAAACAATCGCTGTTCGGCGATAACGCCAAAGCCCATGCACTGATTGCTGAATGGGACGGTGTGCCGGTCGGTTTCGCTGTGTATTTCTACAATTTCTCCACTTTTATCGGCAAACCCGGCATTTATATCGAGGATGTATTCGTCGATCCCGCGATGCGTGGCAAAGGTATCGGCAAAGCGTTTTTCGCGCATATCGCTTCGCGCGCCAAGGCGGAAGGCTGCGAGCGCGTCGAATGGGCCGTGCTCGACTGGAACCAGCCCGCCATCGATTTCTACAAAAGCATCGGCGCTGAATTACTCGATGACTGGATCGTCAATCGCCTGAGCGGCGCGGCGCTGGAGAAAATGGGCGAAAAAAGGCGTGCGGCTTAAAGCTGAATCGGTTTCGCTTTCCCGCAAGATTGCAATTGTCATGAAATCTTCACATTTCTTTCTGTTAACTTCTGTTAGGTTGGATTGGATACGAAGTTATGTCGAGGTTAAAAAAGTCTTAATTTTACACTTGCAAACGTGAATTGATGCTGGTAGCCACTGTATCCTTTCGGGAATAACTCAATCGGCGTGCAGGCGCTAATACGCTAATACTAAGTCACTAGGAGAATTAAAATGGGCGTTAGACACGGTAAACACAACTTTTTCGGTGATAGCCTGCTAGGCCGTTTCGGCGACACCTTCCCGAATTGGTTCGGAGCCCGTTTTTTCAAGCAACATGATCGTTGCGAGCCGCAACCGACCTGTGAGCCGCAACCGACCTGTGAGCCAGCCCCGACTCCAGCCCCAACACCGGCCCCCACGCCCGAGCCGACATGTGAACCCACACCGGCTCCAACACCTGAGCCGACTCCGGCTCCGACACCGGAACCAACCCCAGCACCGACTCCGGAGCCCAAGAACGAGAGAACAAG
>JANNSK010000017.1:0-16524 GCA_031402515.1 Alphaproteobacteria bacterium
TCCTAACCTCCCCCCTAGAGGGGGGAGGAACCCAACCATTGTGCCTTACTCACGTAAAGTAACGAGGGCATCTAACGTGAAATTATTGCAGGCTCGTTAGCACCTCATCGACGCTTAAATCAGCGAGATGCTTGCGCCGGAGGACCTTTACTCTACCTACGGGCGCACAACGGGCAGGGTCGGAATCATGAGAAAAGAGCACCGTAGCCGGGCAACCGACACCTGCAATCACATGCATCGGGCCGGTATCGTTGCCGACGGCCAATTTGGCTCCGCGTGCCAGCTCGGCAATGTGGGCGATGGAGGTGCGGCCGCACAAATTCAACGCTTCAGGTACGCGCGCGGCGATTTGTTTCAGCGTGTCTTCCTCGGCTTTGGTGCCGAGCAGTACGGGGATCAGTTTTTTGCGTGCCAGTTCCTGTGCCAATGCAGCGAACTGTTCCGCCGGCCAGCGTTTGGCCGGACGGTGCGGCGCGCCGCCGGGTATGAGCAGGATGTAGTCGCCGTGCGGTTTAAGATGCGCGATATCCGCATGCATCCATGAAAGGTCGGGATCGCCCACTTCAAGCCCGGCGATTTGCAATTGAAGCTGGAGGTTCCGCAGCGCATGGCGCTTGGTATGCTGCGCAGTAACACGATGGCCATGGCTGGCGAAGCGGCTGATATTGCTGATGGAGGGCCATGGGCGTTTGAGCAGCCATTGATAGCGTGTTGTGCGTTTCGAGGCCTGCAGGTCGAACACGAAGCTCCACGGATAGGAATGGAGCATGGTGCGCAGGCGTAAAAGGGCCTCTCGCTCAAAGATCTCTGGTTTGCTGTCCACCCAGATTTCGTTGAAATAGGGGCTTGTTGCCAGCAGTTCAGCATAGGGTTTGGTGGTCATGCAGACGATATGCGCATCGGGGTAGGCATCGCGGATGGCGGCGAATCCGGCGGTGGCGATGACGATATCGCCCAGCGCTCCGTGTTTGATGACGAGGATGTGGTCTTTGGTCACTTCAGCAGCTCCCGATACACCGCAATCGTTTTGGCCTTCATGATGTCGGATGAGAAATGTTCGCGTGCGTGGTGCATGGCGGATTCGGCCATTGTTTTGACCATGTTCTGGTCACGATTGAGGGTGAAGCGTAACGCATCCGCCAGTGCCTTAGGATTATCAGGATGCACAAGATAGCCAGTTTGATTGGGTACGATGGTCTCGCGCACACCGCCATGGTCGGTGGCGATGACCACGCGACCCATCGCCTGTGCCTCAATGGACACGCGTCCGAACGATTCCGGGCGCACGGTCGGCAGTACCACAATATTCGACAGCTGGTACGCTTCGGCCATATGCGGGGTCGATCCCACATGGCGTACGCGGCCTTCAAGCCCCAACGTGATGATCTGCTTCCTGAGTTTTGCCGAGTATGCTTCATGTTCGGCGTCGTTGCCGAGCAGGATGCAGAGGAACGGCAAATCCTTGAGTTCAGCGAGTGCCGCGATCAGCACATGTTGGCCCTTGATGCGGGTAATGCGCGCCGGGCACAGGATAATCGGCACATGTTCTTCCGGCAGCCGCCAGGATTTTGTCAGCTCCGCTATCCGTCCCGGACGCACCGAATTCGGCGAGAAGGTCTTTAAGTCGACCCCGCGATGGATCAGGCGGATCTTGGCGGGATCTGCTTTGTATTCGCGGAGAATATGGTCTTCCACATGTTTTGACACCGCGATGGTAAGCGCGCTTTTGAGCATCACCATATTATAGTGTTTCTTGAACATACCGTGGGTGCCATAGATGCCATGCCAGGTGGTGACGAAGGGAATGCCGGTGCGCTTGGCGGCAAGATAGGCGCTCCATGCCGGCGCGCGTGAACGGGCATGGATGAGATCCACCCCGTATTTTTTGATGATCTTGACCAGATGGAGCGCATTGCTGTGAATCACCAGTGGATTTTTACTCTGCAGCGGCAGGGTGATGTGCTCACCGCCCGCATGGGTGATGTGGGGTACCATCGGTCCGCCGGAGGAGGCGACAAGTGGCCGCATGCCCGCTTCCTTGATGGCCTCGGCGATCTCGATCGTGCCGCGCTCCACCCCGCCCGATTCCAGGCGTGGCAGGACTTGTAGGATAACCGGTACGGTTTTGGTCATAAGGTTCCGTCATTCCAGGATCAGCTGGAATCCATCTTTCTTCTACCGTCATTCTCGTGCTTGTCACGAAATCTAAAAGGTGGATTCCAGCTTTCGCTGGAATGACGGCTGATCTCGTGGCATGAAATCCCCATGCCACTCAAACACCACACCACCAAAGCCGGATATAAAATCGCCTACGAACATGTAAAGGGCGAAGGAACCGGCGTAATTTTCCTCCCCGGTTTCCGCTCCGATATGGGCTCAACAAAGGCAGCCGTACTCGCCGATTGGTGCAAGCAGGAACACATCGAATACACGCGCTTCGATTATTTCGCCCACGGCAAAACACCGGGCGACTTCGCCGACTTCACCATCGGCATCGCGCTTGAGGACACGCTCGAAATCCTCGACCATGTGGCCACCGGTGAGCAAATCCTCGTGGGTTCCAGCATGGGCGGTTGGGTAGCGTTACGCGCCGCGCTCGAACGCAAAGGGCAGGTGCGCGGACTCGTCGGTGTCGCTGCCGCGCCGGATTTCACCGAGCGTATGTTCTATCAGGATATGACACCCGAGCAGCGCGAGGAAATGGAGCGTGAAGGAAAAATCTGGGTCCATAGCGACTATTATAACAACGATTACCCGCTCACCATGAAGCTTATCGAGGACGGCAAGAAACACCTCCTGATGCACGACCGCATCCCACTCGAGATTCCCGTATCGCTGCTGCACGGGCAGGCGGACGACGTCGTCCCCTGGGAAACCTCCCTCAAAATCGCCGAAACCGTGAACAGCGAAGACGTCACCATCACCCTCATCAAAGACGGCGACCACCGGCTTAACCGCCCGGCGGACACAGCGGTGTTGGTGGAATTGGTGGGGCGGGTGAGAAAAAGTGGTCAGTGATTGCCGCACACTCCGAGCTTAGCTCCCCCCTTGAGGGGGAGCGGGATTTGCACTTGCAAATCCGTGGGGGGTTATCTTCGCGGCCCTTCCCCCCACCGACGCGCTTCAAGTAGCGCGTCGACTCCCCCTCAAGGGGGGAGTTAAAGAAAGGCGACTACATACATCAGCCACTGCCATTGACACCGGCCCAGCCGCTGGTTACACAAATTCTCCCACCTTAAGAGAGTCCGATGAAACCCACTGTAAAGCCGAATAATCCCTGTTTTTCCTCCGGCCCCTGCGCCAAGCGGCCGGGCTGGACGCTGGATGCGTTGAAAGGCGCTGCCCTTGGCCGTTCGCACCGCGCCAAAATTGGCAAACAGAAGCTCAAAGAAGTCATCGACCGCAGCAAAGCGCTGCTTGGCATCCCTGAGGATTACGTATTGGGCATCGTCCCCGCGTCGGATACCGGCGCCGTTGAAATGGCCCTCTGGTCGCTGCTCGGGCCGCGCCCTGTGGAAGTCCTCGTATGGGAAAGCTTCGGCAAAGGCTGGGCAGGCGACGCCAAGAAACAACTCAAACTCGCTGACCTCAACGTCACCGAAGTTGGCTACGGCGAACTGCCCGATTTATCGAAAGTCGATTGGGCCAAGGATGTCATATTCACCTGGAACGGCACCACCTCCGGCGTGCGCGTACCGAATGCGGACTGGATTCCCGATAATCGCGAAGGCCTCGCCATCTGTGACGCCACCTCCGCCGTATTTGCCATGAATGTGCCGTTTAACAAGCTCGATGTGGTCACATGGAGCTGGCAAAAAGTACTGGGCGGTGAGGGTGGCCACGGCATGATCGCCCTGAGCCCCCGCGCAGTCGAACGCCTCACCACTTATAAGCCCGACCGCCCCTTGCCGAAAATTTTCCAAATGACCAAGGACGGCAAACTCATCGACGGAATTTTCGTCGGCGACACCATCAACACCCCCTCGATGCTCTGCGTTGAGGACGCGATTGATGGGTTGAAATGGGCGGAATCAATTGGCGGCTTGTCTGCGTTGGTAAAGCGCTCGGAAGAAAACCTAAGCATCCTCACCGAATGGGCGAGTAAATCGCCGTGGATCACGTTCCTCTGCGCGGATACGAAGTCGCGCTCCTGCACCTCGATTTGCTTCAAAATTACCGACCCGTGGTATCTCGGGCTGAATGAAGAAGCCCAACAAAAAGCCGCCAAAGACCTCGTGGCCTTGCTCGATAAGGAAGCCGTGGCCTATGACATCGGCGCCTATCGCGACGCGCCCGCCGGGTTACGTATATGGGGTGGGGCGACCATTGAACCATCCGACACCAAAGCATTAACCCCGTGGCTCGATTGGGCGTGGGCGGAAATTAAACAATCGGCCGCCAAGGCCGCTTAACCCACCCGTCATCCTCGGGCTTGTCCCGAGGATCCATGGATCCTCGCAACGAGTACGAGGATGACGAAAAAAGGAGAAGTAAATGCCTAAAGTATTAATATCGGATAAATTGAGCCCCGCCGCCGTTGAAATTTTCAAATCGCGCGGGGTGGAGGTTGACCTCAAAACCGGTCTTTCCGAGGAAGAACTCCTCAAAATTATTGGTGATTACGATGGCCTCGCCATTCGTTCCGCCACCAAGGTGAATGCGAAAGTCCTCGCCGCGGCGAAGAAACTTAAAGTCGTCGGCCGCGCCGGTATTGGCGTCGATAACGTGGATGTGAAAGCGGCGACGGCGCAAGGCGTGGTGGTGATGAACACGCCCTTTGGCAACTCGGTGACGACGGCGGAACATGCTTTGTCGCTGATGATGGCGCTGGCCCGGCAGATTCCTGCCGCCAATGCTTCAACACACGCCAGCAAATGGGAAAAGAATAAATTCATGGGTGTTGAGCTTGCGGGCAAGGTGCTCGGCCTCATTGGCTGCGGCAATATCGGCTCCATCGTCGCCGACCGCGCCCAGGGCCTGAAAATGAAAGTCATCGCCTTCGACCCATTCCTCTCCACCGAACGTGCCGCTGCCATCAATGTCGAGAAAGTAGAGCTGGACATGCTGCTTTCCCGTGCCGACTTCATTTCGCTGCATACGCCGATGACGGACGCCACACGCAACCTGCTCGATAAAAAGAATCTCGCCAAAACCAAAAAGGGCGTGCGCATCATCAATTGCGCCCGCGGCGGACTGATCGTCGAGAAAGACCTCAAGGAAGCCATCGAATCCGGACATGTGGCGGGTGCGGCGCTCGACGTGTTCGAGGAAGAACCGGCGAAAGACAACCCACTGTTCAACATGGAGCAGGTCGTCTGCACGCCGCATCTGGGCGCATCGACCACCGAGGCGCAGGAAAATGTCGCCGTACAAGTGGCTGAGCAAATGGCGGAATATCTCACCGTCGGCACCATCACCAACGCGCTGAACATGCCAAGCGTGTCGGCGGAGGATGCGGCACGCTTACGCCCGTACATCGACCTCGCCGCCCGTCTTGGCGGGTTCGCCGGGCAAATGGTGAAGGGCGGCATTACCAAGGTCACCATTGAATATGAAGGCAAAGTGACCGAACTCAATACCAAGCCGCTCACCGCTGCCGCGCTCGATGGCCTGCTCAGCCCGTTGATGGAAGGCGTGAACATGGTGAATGCGCCCGTCGTGGCCAAGGATCGCAATATCGACGTGTCGGAAATCCGCCACGAACGCACCGCGCATTACAAAACCTTGCTGCGCATCACCGCCGAATATGACGGCGGCACATTCGCCATCTCCGGCACGTTGTTCGGCGACAAGCCGCGCATCACCGCCATCGGTGACATCCCGCTCGAAGCCTCCCTCGGCAACCGCATGCTCTTCGTGGCGAATGAGGACAAACCCGGCCTGATCGGTGGTGTGGGCCAGATACTCGGCGATGCCAAGGTCAATATCGCCAACTTCCATCTCGGCCGGAATAAGGCAGGTTCTGATGCCGTCGCCCTCATCGAAGTCGACCAGAATGTAGACGCTAAGCTGCTCGAAAAAATAGGCAAACTTCCTAGTGCCAAGCAGGTAAAGCTACTGACTTTTGAGTAATCGCAAAGTATTAAGAAAGTATAGAATTATTAATATTTCTTTAATACTGTCATCAAACTGTAACAATAGTGTGGTATAGAGGCCTTGTGGATTGAAACAATCGAGGAGGCCTCCCCATGACCGATACAAATGAAACCGTAGTCAAGAAAGGCGAAATCGATCACGTCCTGCGTTTCCGTCAAAAATACCGCATCGAGGGCGATGTCGAATATCTCGAGCCCTGGCCGTCCACCGAGTTGCTGGATGAAACCACGATGCAGATCAACGCTGACGCTGGCACCACGCCGCTCACCTTGGCGTTCCGCTCCTCCTGCATCGACTTCCGTCGGGTGGATATCAACAGCACGGCACGCCCCATGATGATTGCCACGGCGGGCAACATTCGTAACGGCCGTTTCAAGTTCTCTTCCGGTGACGATGAAATCATCGCGACGAGAGACAAGATGCTCCTTCCCTGCGGCCAGACATCACGGAATGAGCTCCTTGAAGACCGCGCGCCCGCAGGACAGGCTTACCAGATATTACAGAGCCGTTATGGCGAAGAAATCGGCAAGGTTGATGGCTCCGACAATGACCTCGACGTTCAGGACCCCTATTTCATGGATTCCGAAATTGAACTCGGCCATGGCAATAATCGCATCAGCTCCGATGAAAAGCGCGCGGCAAGTCTCATCAGAAGCAAGCTCACTGATGGTAGTGGCAACAGCAAACTGTTCTTTGGTACGGTGATCGATTCGCGTCTGCAGCTTGGCTCAGGCAATAAGGCCCTTGCGGGATTGCTGCTGTCCTCCAGCGAGATTGTGGTGGGCGGTAACCTGCAAATGGAAGCGCGGGATACAGAGAATCTGAACCTCAGCGTGCGCGGCAACTTAACAGCAGAAATCGGGTCACTGGCGGGTACGGCGACGACAGACCCCAAACGCACCAACTATTTTAAGGTAGGGGGCAATGCCAAGCTGAATGTAGCCATCACTAAAAACACCAACTTTCAATTCATGGGGGCGCAGGGCAGCGATATCAATCTTGGTATCGGTAGCAACAACAACGTCACATTTGGTGCCGGTAACGATAAGGTCACTATCGGCTTTGAGGAACTGGCACGCCATGAAAATACCGGTATTGGTACCGGAGGCTGGATCAAGGGAAGGTCGAGCGGTAACTTTATTTTCATGAGCGGTTACGTGAAAGGGAATATTTACCCCATCATGCTCGATGCCCAGCCGGCGAACATCTACAGCGCGGGGGCCGGCAACGATGAGGTGCATTTTAGCCATACCAGCGTGGATGACCTTTTGGGCCGCCGCATCGAATTCCGCGAGGAAAACGGCGAAACGGTGATGTCGATCTACGACAAAAACCGCAGCATCCTGCTTGAAACGCTGAAAGGGTTCGACAAGGTCACCTTTGATCGCTCTGCTAATGGCTCAGCCGCTGCCAGCTATACGATGGAGAACTTCAAAGCATTCTATGCCGCACAACAGCAAAAGGATGTCGCTAAACCGGCCCCCGCCCGCTAAAAACGGTAATAATTCGTAGGAAATTCGCCCTTTCCATGGGGGCGTAGATACCCTATATCGCCCATCCAAAATGCAAGGCCACCTTGCCAAATGAGCATTGGTGGCGGCGTTAACGAAGGCTTAACTAAGTTCTGTTAGGTTTGTCATTCCACCTGATTGTCATCCCCGGATTAGCGAGGATACCATGCAAGGGGATTCCTGCTGGAGTTTACCCCGGCGAAGGCCGGGGCAGGAATGACAAACATGTAAAAATAGGATGTGTGTGATGATGGTACGGGTGAACAAGAACCAAGCGGTGAAAAAACCGGTACGCTATGCGGCGCTGTCGTCCGGCACGATCAGCCATGTCTGGTACGAGGAAGAAGCGCCGGAGTTTAAACGTCCGGCAGCGGCGGTGAAGCTGGTGCGCGCAAAATCGCAGGACAGGTCGAAAGACTTCGACGCTTAAACCCTACTCCATATGTTGCCCGCCATTGACGGGAAAAATTTCATCAAACTGTCATCAAACTGTCATCAAACTCTGGTATACTGTGATCAGTACACATTCAGAGGAGTATTTCTATGGCGATGAAAGAACCGATTGTTAAAGAGCAAGAATTCACCAGAACGGTTACCGTAAAAGATAATGGCATTTTGGGAGTGGGAGCCTCCTCAAGGGAGGTGGCGGTTCCTGTCGCCAAGGCCACGATAATCAAAAACTACGATGGAATGGCAGGGCAATACAGTGTGCAATATACATCTCTGGAAAAAGAGGGAGTACCCTTTACTCTCAGCCAGCAAAAGAATCTTGGTACTCAGGTTGCCATCGCGGTTATCAACAGCCCGGATTTTCAGGACAAAAAATACTTGTTCTTTAAATATGTAAACCGTGAAACCGGTGCTGAAGTGGATGCCGACTACAGTTTCAACAAATCCGACAATGACCCGCTATTCAAGGCCATTGAAACATTGGCGGACAATGCCATCAAAACCGGCAAAATCGATGAGAAGGCCGTGAAAAAGCTGATCGAGGGCTGCAAAAAGAGTGACAGTCTGTTCCGCCAGCAGGAAGTCGAGACGCCGATAAAAAAATCCGAATTCATCGGCCACGGTAACGTGCCCAACGCAAAAGCGGGGCAGGTTACCCAGCGCGGAGAGTAATTACTCCATATGCTGCCCGCCATTGATGGATAGGGTTTCTCCGGTAATGAAGCCTGCCTCATCCGCCGCTAGAAAACATACGGCGCGGGCGATTTCCTTGGGAAGCCCCAAGCGCCCCACGGGAATTTTCTCGATGATTTTAGCGAGGATATCCGGTGACACGCCGCGCACCATATCCGTATCGATATAGCCGGGCGCCACCACATTCACCGTAATGCCTTTGGCGGCGCACTCGCGGGCGAGCGCCTTGGTGAAACCAAGCACGCCCGATTTCGCCGCCGAGTAGTTCACTTGTCCGAACTGGCCCATCTGGCCGTTGATCGAGCTGATATTGACGATGCGCCCGTAACCGCGCGCCCGCATGCCTTCAATAACCGTGCGGCACATATTAAACAGCGAGGTGAGGTTGGTCTCGAGCACGGCGTGCCAGCTTTCCTCGCCCATTTTATGCAGCGCGCCGTCGCGCGTGATGCCGGCGTTGTTGATGAGGATATCGATGGGGCCGAGTTCCTTCTCGATATCATGCACACCCTTTTGGCAGGCGTCGAAATCCGCCACATCGAACTTGAACACGGCGATGCCGGTTTCTTTTTTGAATGCGGCGGCGGCTTCGTCGTTGCCGTGATAGGTGGCGGCGACCTTGCAGCCCGCTTTCTTGAGGTCAATCGCGATGCCACGTCCAATCCCGCGCGTACCGCCGGTGACTAATGCTATTCTTCCTTTCATTGTTCCTCCTTCAAGGAGTGCTACTGCTAGTCGCTAGTGCTAGGAAGATCTTCCTAGCGACTAGCACTAGCGACTAGCACTAATTAAGCTGCTTCCACACACATCGCGATACCCATACCGCCGCCGATGCACAGCGTGGCGAGGCCTTTGCTCGCCTTACGGCGTTGCATCTCAAAAAGCAATGTGGTCAGCACGCGTGCGCCCGAAGCGCCAATCGGATGGCCGAGCGCAATCGCCCCGCCATTGACGTTTACTTTGCTTTCGTCCCAGCCCATTGCCTTATTCACCGAAATCGCCTGTGCGGCGAAGGCTTCGTTGGCTTCGATGAGATCGAGGTCTTTCACCGTCCAACCTGCTTTCTCAAGGGCTTTTTTTGATGCCGGAATCGGCCCGGTACCCATGATGGTGGGGTCCACGCCCGCCGTTGCCCATGACTTGATCACGGCGATGGGCTTCAGCCCGCGTTTCTCGGCTTCGCCACGGGTCATCAACAATACAACGGCCGCGCCGTCATTGATGCCCGAGGCATTGCCCGCCGTGACCGTACCGTCCGGCTTGAAGGCGGGGCGGAGTTTGGCAAGCGACTCAGCCGTCGTATCGGCGCGGATGAACTCATCCTTATCGACAATCACGTCGCCCTTTTTGTTCTTGATGGTGATGGGGATGATCTCGGCCTTGAATTTGCCCTCAGATTGCGCCTTGGCCGCCTTGGCCTGCGAGGCGGCGGCGAATGTATCCTGATCTTCACGCGTAATCTGGAATTGTTGGGCGATATTCTCCGCCGTCATGCCCATATGGTAATTGTTGAAGGCTTCCCACAGCCCGTCCGTAATCATCGTATCGACCATGGTGCCGTTGCCCATTTTGACACCATTGCGCAGTTGCATGGCATGGGGCGACTGGCTCATCGATTCCTGCCCGCCGGCAATCACGATGGTCGCATCCCCGTTACGGATGGATTTCATGCCCTCAGCGACCGCACGTAACCCTGAGCCACACACCTGATTGATCGTCATGGCCGTTTTTTCATTGGCCACACCGGCCTTGATAGCGGCCTGCCGCGCCGGGTTTTGGCCAACGCCTGCTGCCAATACCTGCCCAAGCAGCACTTCATCCACATCCCCCGCGCCGAGTTTGTTACGGCCCATAAGAGTTTTAATCACTTCCGAGCCGAGCTCCACCGCACTTAGGCCGCTTAATCCGCCCGAGAAATTCCCAATCGCTGTGCGCGCCGCATCCACAATCACGATATCGTTTTTATTGGTCATGTTTTTCTCCTTTTACAGTCGCCATCCCCCGTCGCCGTCATCCTCGGGTTTATCCCGAGGATCCATCTCAGCGTGGATGCTCGCAATAAATGCGAGCATGACGCCTTCTGGCTGGTCGCTACATAGGCGAGGGCAGGGGAATTGTCCAGAAATGTGAATGGGAAGGCGACTGTTAATGACTTATTAACCTCTGGCTGGTACACTGGATAGATAAAATTGGAGGGAATTTAGCCTATGGCACAAACGGATACAAACACGCCACAAAACCAAGGCGCTGATCCGGGCAAACTGGAAGAAAAGAAATACGAAGAAAATTACGCGCGTCTGGAAAAAGAAGTGCCGGGAAAAGTAGCCAAAGCACTGAATGATAAATTCAAAATCGAGCCAAAAATGAGCGCGGCCGATCTCAGCGACATGATGGAGGAGATTAATAATGCAGGCGATCCCAGAGACGGGATTAATGTGTTGGCTGAAAAACTAACCAAGAAATATGATAAAGATGGAAGCAAGATTGATCCCCAATCGCTCAGAAAGATAATGGAAGATCACGGGTTGGGCACCGACGGAAAATCGGCATTTCCTGAGTTTCGTCCAAGTACCGAGGATTTATACAAGGACGAAAATGGAAAAATAAACGTCGATAAAAAAGCATTGGATGAGTATTGGAAAAAGCAAGACGAACAAATAGATAGGAATCTCAAAAAAAAGACCGAAGCGTCTCCAAGCGAACACGGGAAATTGGCTTTATTGGCAGCTGGGTTTGAGGTGCCTGTTTGGGCAGGGAAAGTGGGTCAGGGGATTGATCCGTTAGGTCAGGCCGATGGCCATCGTATTGCCGCCGCTGATGGCTTCGAGAAAAATCAGCGCAGCGTCTAAAACCTCTCCGCTAACCACTCACTAACCGGTTCCCACAGCACCTGCTCGGCGCGGCGTCCGGCGACCATGCCTACGTGGCCGGCTTCGGGATAAATCACATCGGCGCGGGGCATGGCATCCGCCAGCGGTTGGGCGACGCCTTTGGGCACGATTAAATCACGCTGCGGAATGACGGCGAGGGTGGGGCAGGTGATGGTCGAGGGCTCGATCCACTTGCGGCCGACTTTCCATTTATGCGTCGCCAGAATGTTGCCATGCGGCCAGTCGACAAAACATTCCTCCGCCGCTTTTTGCGGGATGGGCACGCCGTCATTCACCCATTGCTCGATGGCGAGGAAATGCTTGCGCTGATCGGCATCCAGCGTCAGGAAGTCGCGGTATTTTTCCTGCACGTACCATGGATTAATAAGGTGGAATAAGGTTTGCGTCACAACCGGCGGCACGGGATTCAGACCGCGTATCCATTGCCGCAACATCGTTTGCGACGTAGGCTCCAGCAACACGCGCGGCGTATCCTTGGCGGAAAAATCCCACGGGGTGGCGAGCAAAATCAGCGCATCGACAAACATCGGCGCGAGCTGCGCCATGGCGGTGGCGAAAATCCCGCCCATGCAATAGCCGAGCAGGGCGATCGGCCCGTCATGCGCCTCGCGCAGGGTTTGCAGCGCATCGAGCGCGTGGCTGGTGATGTAATCGGCGCAGGTGAAATCCATTTCTGTTTCGCTGGGGACTCCCCAATCGAGAATCAGCGGGCGGAAACCCTGCTTTTTTAAATACTGCACGAAGCTCGCCTCGGGGTATAAATCGAGCACGTAGAATTTATTGATAAGCGACGGCACGCATAGCACGGCCAAGCCTTCCGTATTCTCCGGGGCAAGGTCCAGCAACCGCGCCGCGCCGCGCTGCCAGATCACTTTGTATTTCGGCTCCGGCCGTTTGTAATCGCTGTTGAGGTACGCGGTGACGCCCTCGAGAAATCCCGACGTTTGCTTGAAACTTTCATCCGCGAGCGCGTTCAAAAATGCGGGCTGAAAAAACTGCGGAAGAAAATCCGCTAAGGTTTCCGGATCAGCGCTTTTTTGGCTTTCCTTTGGACCGCCGGACCACGCGTTTGCCCACTCGCTTGCGCCCTGACTTAGCTGCGCGCTTAGATTTTGCAAGGATTGCTGGAGCGCGTCGGTGCTTTTTTCGAGCGGGCTTTTTGGCAGGTATGGATTTTTCCAGCCGCTGCCGAAGCTTGACCAGTTCCCGCTCCAGGGCTGAAACCCGGAGGGAAAGCTGGCGGATTTCATCATGCTCAGCATCAGGTGCAGGGGCAGGGCGTCGGGTGGCATCATCATGGGCTTTCTCCTTGTTACCGTGCGTGAAGGCCTGCATGGCCTGCAGCATGGCGCCGAGCGTTTCCGGATTGTTCATCTGGCGCGACATCTCGCGCTGCCAGAGCTCAAGGAATTGCTGGGCTAATCGGGTTGTGTCGTTTGCGTCCATCATCAAACCTTGCCAATAAGTTGGCTTAATGGTAGGTCACCCTTTGAATCTAATAAAGAAAAACTTTTCGCGCAGAGGCACCATGAGCAAGAAGTCACCATCTTCGGAACCCATCGTTATCAAAAAATACGCCAACCGGCGGCTGTATAACACCGATACATCGAGCTACGTCACGCTCGACGACCTCTGCGAAATGGTCAAGGAAGGCGCCGAGTTTATTGTGTATGACGCCAAATCCGGCGAGGACCTCACCCGCCAGATTCTAACGCAAATCATTTTCGAGCAGGAGTCGCAGGCGCAGGGCCAGCATTTGCTGCCCATCAACTTCCTGCGCTCACTGATCGGATTTTACGACAATTCGCTCAAGGAATTCGTGCCGCCCTACCTCGAATCCACCATGCAGACCTTCATGAAGAATCAGGAAAAAATGCGCGAAGCGATGGGGACCAATCCGCTCGTCGGCGGTGTTGCGGCGGTGCCCGGACTCGGCCAGGTAGCGCAGCAGATGGAAGAAATCGGCAAGCAGAACATGGAGCTTTTCACCAAAGCGTTCTCGATGTTCGCGCCCTTCGGCCCTCCCGGCGCCGAGAATAAGAAGAAATGACGGTTTTGAGTTAGCGCGCTTGCGCGCTTACGAAACCGTCATCCCCGCGAAGGCGGGGATCGCCTGCCACCCAATGCAGCAAGATTCTTCGCTACGCTCAGAATGACATGTATTGCGTTACTTCGCCGGGCCTTTGCCTTTATCGGCAGGCGTGCCGTTGAATACGGCGGTGCTCATGCTGCCGAGATCGTCAATATGTGCGTCGGCAATGAGTAGCTGAGCATGCGCTGTTTGGGCGACCAACTGCCCAATATCGGCAAAATCGACGAAGAGGTTGCAGGCATGGGAATAGGCCTTTGGCGACATGCTGCTGGTAACGGATGTGATGACGCCACCAAAATTACCAAACCTGAAATGGTCCTGGAATTGGGCGGCAGCCCTAGCGATGTCGGCGTTGTCGGTCATAGCGTGGTTCCCTAGTTACTTTTTTTGTTAACTCTTTATTAACCTTTTTGGGTGCAGATTGCAACTAGAATCTGCACCGGTCATTACTCTAACCAATAGGCTAATTTGATGAGAATATCCAGTATTTATTGTCATCAACTCACAAAAACACAGTGAATCGTCATTGCGAGGGCTTTCGCCCGAAGTAATCCAGTAGCTTGTCATGCCGCACTTGTTGCGGCATCCGCGCAGACCCCGCAACAAGTGCGGGGTGACACGATTCGGGTGTTTTTCGAAGCTTACTCCGGCGAATACCGGAACTCGCAACGGCGATTAACGAACATTATCCTTGAGGGCGGCGTCGAGGGCGGCGCGATCGGCGCTCAACTGCTCGGAGAATTTAGAACTTCTGGATTTGACACTGCTCCTTAGCCCGTCATGGGCGGCGCGGATGGCATCGGCATGGCTGCCGCCATCGGCCAATGACTGTTGATAGGCGGAAGAGGCGGCAAGTCGGTGCCGCCAGCTGGTTTCGACGCGCGGCTCCTCGACGGCATGGTGGCTGATCTTGGCCGCCGTTGAAGCGGAATGGCTATTATGGGCGGCAAGCGCGCTGGCCGTGCCGTCTTCCATGCCAGCGATGGGATGATGCTCGACGATGATGGGGTTGGCAAGGTGCGGCGTTACTACGGGTAACAGAGTTTTGTTGGCAAGCACGACAGCGGCGGCGCCCGCAGCAATTTTCACGGTCGGTTCGGCGGCGGCGACGGCATCCGGGGTGAGGGCGGCGAATCCGCCGGATTGCAGGGATGTACTCGCCGCTGTGCTCGCCCAAGCGCCGAGTGTTGTAATCTGGCCCCAGGCCCAGAATCCGGCGGCGACGGCCATATCCGCGGCCACCCCTATGCCGGTGCCGATGGCGGCCATGGCGGGACCGATCACGGGGACGGTGTTGAGATATTCAAATGCTGCGACAGCGGGAGGGCCAGCCACCTGAAAAATGACGATGCCCACCACGATTACACCGGCGATAAGGGCAACGTCTTTAATGACGCGACCCCAGCTTATCCTCACTTTTCGGGTGGTTTTGGGGGCGGCTGGCACAGCGCCCGCACTGCCCTCCATGGGGGCGCCGCTGGCCAGCATCCCCTCGCCATAGCGGCGGACGGGGGCCGAATTTTCGCCTTCATATTGTTGATAGCGTGCCATGCCAGTCCTTAGAAAAACCGAATCACTCACCTTGAATCTAGCACAATTGGAGGGCGAATAGTGTGACAGTTGTGTGAATTTTAGCCCCCTCACCCTGTCCCTCTCCCCCATTGGGGGAGAGGGAACGAGCGGAGCGAGGGGTGAGGGGGTGATGGGGTGTCATCAAACTGTCATAAATCCCTGCGAAATTGTCATCAAATCTTCACACTTCCCGCCCATCACGCATGCTATAAAAAGAGCACGTATTAGCAATTTTTAAGGAATTTTTATGCCCGCGAGTAATTATGAATACGAAATCAACGCCGAGCGAATTGTCATTAGCAGCAATGAGCAAGTGATAGCCTCTCTACCCAACACCGCTAACAAAGAGCTATTGGTTAGAAACTTACTTGCGTTTGCTCGCAAGCAGGAAGGCGAGCGGCCTTCGCAAGCACTTAAGCAGCTCCTCAAAAACATCATTGACAAAAAGCAGCTGCTTTCCGGCATCGATGTAAACTCGATTGGGCTCATTGATACTGCGAAACCCAGGGCTTCCATTGCCTATCTATTGAAGCTGGAACTTATAACCCCTGCAACGGCTGTTGAGTTCTACCTTGCTGATAAAGCCCCTAACAAAGGGGCGATTATTGGCGAAATAGCCGAGAGCGTGGAAAACGGAAAATTGCCCAAAGACGTTGCCGGGCAGGCAATCAAGCAACTTATCGACCAGCATGGGTATGGGAAGAATCAAAGCGTATTTCATGATGTTTCTCCGGTGGATGGTGATTTCTTGGCTGATCTTGTCAAGAATAAAACCCTCTCTTCGGAGTATGTTGTAGACATCTATTACAAGTCAGAAGCCCCTGTAGGCAATTATCTGGTTATGGATCTTATTAATAGAGGGATTGTGACCAATCGGCACGTCACAAAGCTGATGGAAATGTATTTGAAAGAAGGCTTTGAACAAGGCCATTTAATGACGGCAGAAGAACTTAAGATGGCGACGCATACACTGGTTGAAAGAGGCTTAATAACGCCAGCAGATGCGAAAGAGCTATTTACGCTGCGTGGCTCTCTTGCCGTTGCTCAAACTACTGCCATATCCGAATCCCCACGCATGTCCCTCACCGATCCTGCGGAGAAAATCGCGGGCGAGGTTGGGCGTGAGATGACCAGCAAGCAGGGTGTCACCGGCGGCGAGACGCCCGCCGAGATCAAAACCCCCGCCGAACGCGCCGATGAACGCAAAGTTCAAGAGCAG
>JANNSK010000018.1:0-9722 GCA_031402515.1 Alphaproteobacteria bacterium
CCCCCCCCCCCCCCCCCCCCCCGCGGAACTCAAGAGACGATTAGATGACAACCGCGCCCCATTCGCCAATCACAGTGTTAACCAAGTGATTGTCCGCAACATCTGGCCGAGATGCTACAGGAAGGTGCTACCAGCAGTAGATATGTTAATGGTGGGAAATAGCCACTTTCCCACTTGTATCATTTCCCACTTTGGGTATAATGAAGGGGTGAGATAACCAAACAGGAGGTTGTTATGGAAGAAATCATGCATGTCAGGCCGGATGCCAAGGGGCGGATTACGCTGGGCAAGCTGGCTAAGGGCGTCAGCAGCTATCGCGTGCATATGGACGGCGAAAAAATTGTACTGGACCCCTACGCGGAGATTCCCATGCGGGAACGCTGGCTTTTCAAAAATCCCGAAGCGCTGGCCTCCGTGCGTCGAGGGTTGGAGGATTCGGCGGCGGGGCGCACAGTTTCTCTGGGGGATTATACACAATATCTGAGTGCCAAAGATCGAAAAGCATTGGGCCTTAAACCAAAAAAATCACGTAAAGAAACCAAGTAATGCCTTGTTTTCAACTTGAGGCAGCCGATGAGGCCAGAGAGCAATTGGCGGAGCTTGAGGCAGATTCCGCGCTGAAAAAAAGATTCAAAGCTGTAGGGAAGGCGCTCGGATATTTACAGGCCAATCCACGTCACCCCAGTTTGAATACTCATAAATACAGTGCGCGCATTGGTCAGCGTGGCGAGGAAGTTTTCGAGGCGTATGCCGAGAATCGTACGCCGGGAGCCTACAGGATTTTCTGGCATTACGGTCCAGGAAAAGACGTCATCACCATCCTCGCCATCACGCCGCATCCTTGACGTTGGCCCCAAATGGATCATGAACAAGGATGGTGTCTTCGCGGGCGGGGGAGGTGGAGAGCAGGGCGACCTTGCAGCCGATGAGCGTTTCGATACGGCGGACATAGGCGACGGCCGCTTCAGGCAAATCCTTCCAGTTCCGTGCGCCACGGGTGGAGTCTTTCCAGCCCGCAATCGTTTCATACACCGGCCGCGCTTTCGATTGCATGGAGTTGCAGGCGGGCAGGTAGTCGAATGGCTTACCGTCGATCGTATAGCCGGTGCAGATGGAAAGTTCCTCGAACCCGTCGAGCACGTCGAGCTTGGTCAGGGCGATGCCATCGATGCCGGAAGTGACGACGGCCTGGCGTACCATCGTCGCGTCGAACCAGCCGCAGCGGCGTTTACGGCCAGTGACGGTGCCGAATTCATGCCCACGCTCGCCGATGAGGTTGCCGGTTTCATCGTGCAACTCGCTGGGGAAGGGGCCGGAGCCCACGCGCGTGGTGTAGGCCTTGGTGATGCCGAGCACATAACCGATGCTATTGATGCCGCAACCGGCGCCGATGGTTGCCTGACCGGCCAGCGTGTTCGATGAGGTTACGAATGGGTAGGTACCGTAATCCACATCGAGCATCACGCCTTGCGCGCCTTCGAACAGGATGCGTTTTCGCTGCGCGCGGTAGTGTTCGAGCAAGCGCCAGACGGGCGTCGCGTACGCCAGTAATTTTGGCGCGATTTCGCGCAACGGTTTCATAATCTCGTCGAGTGTCATCGCTTCCGTGCCCGAGGCGATGAGGATGGGATTATGGTGCGTCAGCATCGCTTCCACTTTCTGGGTGGCGATGTCCATGCTGGCCAAATCGCACACGCGCAACGCGCGCCTACCGACTTTATCCTCATAGGCCGGGCCGATACCGCGTCCGGTCGTGCCGATTTTTCCAGCGCCGCGCAACGCTTCCGACGCGGCATCGAGCTTGCCGTGGATGGGCAGAATCAAACAGGCATTCTCGGCGATTTTCAGTGTATCGGGCGTGACGGTGACGCCTTGTGCGCGCACCTTGTCGATCTCAGACATCAGCGCCCATGGGTCGATGACGACGCCGTTGCCAATGAGGCTTATTTTCCCGCCGCGCACAACGCCCGAGGGCAGCAGACTGAGTTTGTAGGTCTCGCCACCGATGACGAGCGTGTGTCCGGCATTATGCCCGCCCTGGAAACGCACGATGACATCGGCGCGCTCGGATAGCCAGTCGACGATTTTTCCTTTGCCTTCATCGCCCCATTGGGAGCCTACTACAACGACGCTTTTCATCCTCCACCTTCCTCAGTGTTGTCACCCCGTCAAATGACGGGGTCTGGGCATTTCAAAAAGTCTTTTGTTTACTAGAAAATGCCTTTGGCATTTTTTAGTGTCCGGATCCCGTCATTCGACGGGATGACAGGCTCGGTTTATTTATCATCCTCATACACCGTTACAAAGCCCTCTTTTTGCAACTTGACCGCTTGCGAAATCGGCGTACCGACAGCCAGCGTGCGAATCGGTGCGGGTTTTTCAGGCGGCAGCACATCCAGCAACTCGTTGAGGTACAGCGTGAAACCAACCGCTTCCTCGCCATTCGTGCGATAGCAGCCGCCACGCCCGACTTCGATCGACGGGTTATTCCAGTAAATCGCGTATCCAGCGCCGGTGTAATACCCATAGCCGGTGAGGTCGAGCACGTCGATGGTCACGGCGGCGGGGACCTGTTGTTTATCAAGGGCCGCGCACAGTTCGCTCAAATCCTTCAGCGCGGTGGCGAGGGGCGGCAGCTTCAGCGCTTCCAATCGTTTCAGCGTCGAGGAAGCAGGGCCGGATATGTCAATGAGTTCGGCAATCTTGTCCGCACCTTCGCGGCGCAGGGCGGCGACATCCTTCAGCCGCGCCGATTCGCGCAGCGCCTTGTGTTTGGCTTTGGGTTGCTCGGCGAGCAGCGCCTCGAACACCGAAGGATAATGCAAATCAATCGTCAGCGTGGTCGGTGAGGCGGTGCTCAAAGCCTGACAGGCGATCGCCAGCACCTCGGCGGTGGAGGAGGGCTTGGCATCGCCGAATCGTTCGATGCCAACCTGTGTATGCTGGCGACGGGTTTTCAGTGCCTCGGCCATGGTGCGCAGCGTATAACCCGCATAGCACAGGCGGAGCGGACGCGGCGTGTCCTTCAGCGTCGAACCTGCAATCCGCGCGACTTGCCCGGTCATATCGGCGCGCAAGGCTAACATCTGCGACGAAGTTGGGTCCGCCACGCGAAACACGTGATGCGCGGTTGCCGCCCCCGCGCCCGCAAGCAAACTCGATTCGTATTCGGCCAGCGGCGGGCTCACCGCTTCGTAACCAAAATTCATGAAGGTGCGCAGGAAATGCTGGATAAGCCTGAGCTCCGCGCCTGCCTGCGGCGGCAGCACGTCCATCAGCCCGGAAGGAAGTAGCGTTGGTTTGCTCATGGGCTGAGTGCTAATGCATCGGCGCGGGATTGGCAAATGCTAGTGTTATCTGGTGAGTCCCGGCTGTTTCAGTGCGGCGATCAGTTCGTTTTTGCTGGCACGGAAGTCAAAATCAGTATCCGTCGCGGTGACCCTGGTCCCGGTATTGCGCAGGGCGATGACGACTTCATAGAGTTCAAGACTTGCGTCGCCATCCGTATTGAGCGATTGAAAGCGTTTCTCACCGATGGATTTGCGGATATCCGCCTGATTTGCCTTGAGCCAATAGTTGATATCATGGGCGACGTTGTGCAGCAGCTGCATAGACCCGGCGGCGCTACCGACAGCAAAGGTAATTAAGTCAGGCGTGACTGGCCTTTCGAGTGGCAGTGCGCCCCTTTCCAGCAGCAATTCGGCTACGTCGTACGTGCTGGCAACAGAAAGCGCGCTTTGCCCCTTGTTATTTTTGTCGTTCACTCTGGCCCGCCCGGGAGCAAGCAGGTCGGCTACGATGTTGACGTTGCCGTACGCCGCGCCCTTCATCAGCGCGGTGTTGCCATCCTCATCGGCGGCATTGGGGTTCGCTTTCCAGTCGATCAATAGCATTTTTACAGCAGCTTCTTTCCCAGCGGCAGCGGCGAGTGTCAGCGGCGTATCCTCATCATCGTTGCGTTCATCGATTCGCGTGCGATACTTTTTCAGTGTCTCCATGACCACTGTATCGCCGTTTGCCGCCGCCTTATGCATGGCGGTGTTGTTCTTGTCATCCGCATCGCGCGCGTTGGGATCAGGGCGTGCGGTGGGGTCATCGAACAACGCTTCGATCTCATCATTTCCGCCAGTCTCGGCTTCTCCGAGGAGAGATGCGCTGGCGTCGGGATCGTACCTTTGGTTTGCGGGCGGCTGCTCGGTGGACTCTGCCGCATCTGCGGGTGGCTTTTTCTTCTTGGCCATAAGCTCCTACCTCATCTTACTTCATAGCAGAAATGGGGCGTCCGAAGTGTGACAGTTGTGTGAAGATTGATTTCCGAATTCGTTAACGGTGTCGAATATCAAGGGAGGAGCGTAGTTTAAGCTGCCTCACGCAAGGAAGTATGCACCGCCAACGTGGCGATCTTTTTCTCAAGCTCGCTGGCCTGCTGGGCCACTTCCGCGACTTCCCGGGCAAGGGCTGATGCTTCGCGCTCGGTATCGGGAAGGGCGGTGATGATGGTGTCCCACTGCTCGTCGATCAATTCGCTGGCCTCGTTCAAGTGGCGCAAGGAGGCATCGGCGTCGCTCAGCAGGGAGGCAAGCGGTGAGTTGGCCGAGGACAGCGCCGTACGCATCTGCCGAATCTGCTCACCAATCGTTGCCGTCTGTTCGGCGGTTTCTTTGCCCAGCAGCTTGAGTTCGCCAACCAGCTGGGCAATGCCCGATCCCTGATCGCCAAGCCGGCAGGCCTCGAGCACGGCATTGATGGTAAGGCGGTTGAGTTTTCCCACCACGCGGTCAAGCTCCACTAACGCTTGGCCGGCTACCTCGGCGCGCTCGAAAAGCGGCCTCAACGAATGGGCCGATGGCATGACCTCACGCAACGAACTGCTGGCTTGTGATAATTCATCACTCACCGTTTCGAGCGCGGCGCGGATGGGTAGCACGTTGCCGGTGCCGTTTACCGCGCCAATATCGTAATCCGAAGGTGCGAGCACCGTCGTGCCTGTGGCGCCGTTCTCCATGTGCTTGAGGCGCGTGGCCATGTCGCCTGTCACCCGCGCCAGTTGCTTCAGCGTATCTTTCAGTTGGCGTAGCTCATCCTGCGAATATTGGAGATTGCCGTAGGCTTTGAATAGCTGGCGGCGCAGCAGCAGTTGCTGGCGTTCTTGTCCCACGATGGCGCGCGTCATGAGCGAGGCGGCAAGCGTGCATATCATGACGAGTGTAATAATCTCCATCGTCACCTTGGTCACATCGCCGAAGATAGCCATGAGAATATCGCCACGTGAGATTCCCACGCCGTCCATATTTGGAACGGTGAGGTACACGAGCACCAGCAGGCTGAAGGCAAAACCCAGCGCAGCCAACAGAGAAATCAGGAATATCTTGCGGCTTAATATCATCGCCGCACTCTAGCGACGATTGGCAGGAGTTCAATAGATTTCAGCGGGTTGTTCAGCGATTCATTGGCAGCGGTTATTTAACCAGAAAAACCGCAGGCCGGGCGTCTTTGGCCACGTCATCCATGGGGAAAGTGACCGGTTTCAGCCACCACGGGGGCCGCTTGTCACTACGCTGGAGAGCGAGCAGCAGACTATCCTTCGGCGTCACTGCATCGGGGCAGAAAAGGATTGCCTCGATCTTCCGCTCAGCGAGTTTGCGGCGAAGTATCGCCGGCTCGGCAATTTTTTCCGTCTCCCACGCGTATTTAATACCCGTGCCTTCGCGGTGGTAATTCGAGGCGACGATACGGTGCGGCGTGAAAAACAGCATCTCACCGCCAAGATCGGTGGGGACGAGGAAGTTAAGTGGTGCGCCATCCTTAGCAAGATCATTCAGCTTGCCGCCGTGAATGAGGATACGCGCCTGCTTCTGGCAGGCATCGATGCGTTTGGAGCTTTCCGTCGAGCGGTCAGGCATGATGAGTAGCAGCGCGATCGGCATCACAAAAATTGCCAGCATCACCGGCAGGCGCTTTTTCATCTGCTCCTGCTCGGACAAAATAGTGAGCGCCCGCGCCGGGAAATATTTTTTTACCGATGGATGCTCCGGCGTGAACAAAGCGGAAAGAAACGGCGTAAGAGTAATCACCACCACCGGATAAAAATAATAGTACCAGCGTTGCTGGGCAAAATAGAGCGCTGAGGTGGCCACGACCAGAAACAGCAGGAGGAATGTCTGGTACAAAGTGGCGATGCCTTCACGGCGCTTAACGCGGTCGGCGCAGATGATAATCGCCGCGATAGGTTGGATCAGCATGGCGATGACATAAAGCGGGCGTTCAGAAAATAGTGATTGCGCTTCCGTGATGCGCGGCAGGAAATGGGTGTGGATGAATTCGTCCACCTCCGCCATCGGTCCTTTAAAAGCGAGGGGGAATGTCCACCAGACAATAAGGCCGAGCAGCGTTGCGCCATTCACCGCGGCAAGGATTCGGGCAAGCCGTGTGCGCAGATAGGGTGAAGCGAGATGTAGTGCCCATGCGAGCAGTGCGCACAGCGTCAGGATAAAACCATAGACGATGGAAATCGAATCATAGACGGCTATCGACCATTGGGCGGGTGGACGTTCGATCATCAGTGCGGCGAGCGTGCCGAAGGCCACCGAAGTGGCCAGTGGCACCAGTCGATTTCTGGACGGATGTTCAATAATCCAACTAAGGCCAAAGAAGGCGTAAATAACGCCAATAAGAACAAGAGCCTCTGGGCTTATCCACAGCATAATAGCGAGCAAAACCCCGGAGATCCACACCGGTGATTTGGCGGGTGGCGTTACTAGCAATGGCCCCAGTGCCCAGACGAATAAAGCGCAAAGCGGTGCGTGGTGGTCGGCATTGCCCATGCCAAAATAATTCCAGATGACGGGCATGGTGCCGACGAGGGCCACCGTAATCAGCGGGGAAACGGGCGCCGCATTCAGAATCCGCATCGCGCGGAAGAGTCCGCTGAAGAGCAGCAGCGTCCATATCCATGGCAGCAGAAACGCGGCGCGCTGAAGTTCGATGTCGAGTGATGCCATGCCCATCTGCAGCTTCACGAGTGCAGCGATGACGATATCAAGCGGGCGCGTCCACGGTGTGCTGATACCGGCGAAAGGCGCGTTGCCGCGTATGATTTCGTGGTCGTACCAATCCGCACCGGAAAGCCAGTCGCGCACGAGAGAAAGCCTGAGCCACGGGTCGGGGTCCGCTGGGCCAACGAGTGTCCCATAGGGTGCAGGTGTATCCACCATCAGCATCAGCACACGAATCAGCATCGGTAACGCGATGATGGCAAGCGCGAACAGCCATAGCGGCGTGCGAGCAGCCCATGCCGGTGGTGTAAAAGTGAATGTCCGTGTCAGGTTTTTGAGTGAGAACTCATCTTTGCGCATGCGCTCACTGTGCATAAACTTGCTCAAGAGGGCAAGCGATTAAGAAAATGCTTCCCTGCTGACGAAAGAATTCGTAATGAGAGTGTATGGAATGGTTTGCTGATCCCTCGGCTTGGCTTGGCCTTGCGACACTGGTGCTGCTCGAGATCGTGCTCGGCATCGACAACCTTATTTTTATTGCCATTCTTGCCGAAAAACTCCCCGCCAAGCAGCGCAAAAAAGCCCGGATGATTGGCTTAAGCCTCGCGCTTGGCATGCGCCTCGTTTTCCTCGCCAGTATTTTCTGGATCGTGCATCTCACCGAACCGCTACTCGTACTGTTTGGATTTGATCTGTCGGGCCGCGACATCATCTTCCTCGGCGGTGGGCTTTTCCTGATGTACAAGGCGACGAAGGAAATGCACGAACGCGTTGAAAACAGCGCGCATCTCGGTGGCGAGCAGAAGAAGGCGGCGAAATTCTGGCCGGTCGTCATCCAGATTGTCGTGCTCGACCTTGTTTTCTCCATCGATTCGGTGGTCACTGCGGTGGGGATGGTCGATCACCTCGACCAGATGATTATCGCCGTCATTATTGCCATGATGGTGATGATGTTCGCCAGCGGGCCGCTATCGCGATTCATCAACAAACGGCCCACCGTCATCGTGCTCTGTCTTGGCTTCCTGATGATGATCGGGTTTGCGCTGATTGCCGACGGGCTTGGCTTCCACGTGCCAAAATCCTACCTCTACACGGCGATCGGCTTCTCGATTTTTGTTGAGTTCATCAATCAGGTCATCGCCGATCGCAGTAAGAAGCGGTCGCGCTAATGCAATTCATCGCCATCACCCGCCGCCGCGTCGAGCAGTTCTCCGACGACGAGTTCGCCAAACGCATCGAGGCCGAAGCCGAGCATGCGCGGCAATTGTATGCCGACGGCGTGCTGCGCCAAATCTGGCATCGCGGCGATGTGAAGGGTGCCGTGCTCATGCTCGAAGCCAACTCCGAAGCCGAAGCGCGAGCTTCAGTGGAACATCTACCGCTCTACCAGGCCGGGATGCTCGAACTCATGATGCTGGTACCGATGAAACCCTACGCGGGCTTCGGGCCACGGGGTTAAATAACCCCCAACCGCTTGCCGACTTTCTCGAACGTATCGAGGGCGAAGGTGATTTGCGCATCGGTCAATGACGCGCACATCTGGATGCGTAACCGCGCGGTGCCCTCAGGCACCACCGGGTAGCCGAAGCCGGTGATGAAGATGCCTTCTTTGAGCAGCTCCTGACTCATTTTAATCGCGAAAGCCGTGTCACCGACGATGATGGGTACGATAGCCGATTCGCCATCCAGCGGTTTGAAGCCGCGTTTTTTGAGTCCCTCGCGCATTTGTTTGGTGATGGCGTGCAAGCGCTCCACCCGCTGCGGTTCGCGCTCCAGAATGTCGATGGCCTTGCCCGCACTGGCCGCAATCGTTGCGGGCAGGGCGTTCGAGAATAATTGCGGGCGTGACATCTGGTTCAGATAATCGATGAGGGTTTTGGAGCCTGCAACATAACCACCCGCTGCGCCGCCCAAGGCTTTGCCCAGCGTGCCGGTGATAATATCGACCGCGCCTTCGACGCCGAAATGCTCGGCGCAACCGCGCCCATGCGCGCCCATGACGCCCACGCCGTGCGAGTCATCCAGAATCACCGCCGCGTTGTATTTTTTAGCGATGGCGATGACTTCCGGCAGCTTGACAATATCACCTTCCATGCTGAAAACGCCGTCCGTCACCACAAAAATCCGCCGCGTATCTTTAACTTCCGATAGTTTGGCTTCAAGCTCGCCCATATCCGAATGTTTGTAGACGGCGCGCTTGGCTTTGCTCATGCGGCAGCCGTCGATCAGCGATGCGTGGTTGAGTTCATCCGACACAATCGCATCTTCCGCACCGGCGACGGCGGGAATGAGGCCGGTATTCGCCGCCCAGCAGGAGACATAAGTCAACGCGTTTTCCGTGCGATGGAGTTTGGCTAACTTTTCCTCAATTTCGGTATGGATGGCGAGCGTGCCGCAAATAAACCGCACCGAGGCGGTGCCCGCGCCGTATTTCGCCAGCGCATCTTGCCCGGCTTTGATGAGTTCCCGGTGATTGGAAAGCCCGAGATAATTATTGGACGATAACACCAGCACTTCACCGGATTTTTCTTCCATGCCGACGGTAGCATCCATCGGCCCGGTCAAATGCCGGAAGGATTTTTTTGTTCCCGCCTTTTCCATCGCCGCGAGGTCGGCGCGCAGTGAGTCGTCAAGTTTAGATGTGGTCATGGGCGTTACCCTAGCAGTTTGTGCGTTCATAACTTGTTTCTCCTCAGTAAGCCCTCACCCAAAATCCAATAGGTGGAT
>JANNSK010000019.1:0-6550 GCA_031402515.1 Alphaproteobacteria bacterium
ATAATCGTATTTAGACAGAAGCTCCCGCACTTCCATCTCCACAAGCTCGAGCAGTTCTTTATCATCGACCATGTCGACTTTGTTGAGATACACCACCAGCGACGGAACGCCAACCTGGCGCGCCAGCAGAATATGCTCGCGTGTTTGCGGCATCGGGCCGTCAGCAGCAGACACCACCAGAATCGCGCCGTCCATCTGCGCCGCGCCGGTGATCATGTTCTTCACGTAATCAGCGTGGCCGGGGCAATCCACATGCGCGTAGTGGCGAGCCGTCGTGGAATATTCAACATGCGCCGTCGCGATCGTAATCCCCCGCGCTTTCTCTTCCGGAGCCGCGTCAATCGAATCATACGCGCGGTACGTCGCCCCACCGGTTTCCGCCAGAATCTTCGTGATCGCCGCCGTCAAAGACGTCTTCCCGTGATCCACGTGACCAATCGTCCCAATGTTGCAATGCGGTTTATTACGCTCAAACTTCTCTTTAGCCATGACTTCCTCGTATATTCTCTAGTGGTGAGATGATTGCAAAAACGAGCGCTGTTTAGCGTAGTTATCTGTCGCCCGCAACAGGAAACTAAATCAGCTTCCGTGCCGCAAGTTCGTCTTTGAGATAGGCGTAATAGATCGGTGCGGCAACAAGCCCGGCAATCCCGAACGCCGATTCCATCACCAACATACTGATGAGGATTTCCCACGCCCGCGCCTTGATGCGCGAACCAATGATGCGCGCATTGATGAAATACTCGAGTTTATGGATCACGATCAGGTAGGAAAGTGCGGCGATGGCCGTCACTGGCGATACGCTCAAGCCGATGAGGAAAATCACCGTGTTCGAGATCAGATTGCCGATAATCGGCAGCAGGCCGACAACGAAGGTCAGTACCACCAGCGCCTTGGCGAATGGCAGCGGGCTGCCCGCAAGCGGCAGGACAACCAACAGGAACATCGCGGTGAGAGCGGTATTGAGTGCCGAAATTCGCACCTGCGAAAACACGATGCGAGTAAAAGCTGTATCGAGGAAATCCACGCGATCGAGCAATGCCGATGCCAACGGTCCGCGATGGCTGGATGTGCGGGGGTCAGTTGCCGGAGTGCCCGCCATGACCTCCATTACCAACAAAGCACGCTTGGACGGTTTGGAATCGAGCGCCACGATGCCACCGACCACCATACCGATGATGATATGAACAAAGAAAATCCCCGCTTCCTTGCCGAGCAGGCCGAACTGGCTGGCATTATGGCGCAGCCAGTTCGAGGCGGCGGCCTGCCACTCATCGATGGTCGAAGGCATGTATTGCTGCACCCATTCGGGCAGGTAATTGCGGCCAGCATCCACCACATCCGCCATTTTCTGGAATAGTGCCACCATGCCCTCTGGCCCATTGGCAAACTGCGCCATGAGGCTAATGATACCAAGCGCGATCAGCGCGGTGAAGATCAGCGATACCACGAGCAGCAGGATGATGCGGCCATTGTCAGGAATCACGCCGATGCGACTCAGGCGCCGCGCACCGAACTCCACGAGCTGGTAGACAAGCAAGCCAGCAAGCAGCGCGGGCAGCAATCCGAGCAAAAGCACCGCGATCAACGCGCTCGCTGCAAGGATTTGTGAGGCAATGGTAATGCGGATAGTATTGGTTGTCATATGTCTTCCTACCGTAAAAATGAGCGGGTGAAGGGAATCGAACCCTCGTAGCCAGCTTGGAAGGCTGGAGCTTTACCATTAAGCTACACCCGCATACTTCACAATGTCGCTTGGCAGCCTCGCTGCAACACGACCGAACATCCCTCCTATCATATTGCTTGCGCAGCGCAACTCCGCTAGTGCTTACGGTGCTATGCACGTCCATTTGCAACCTACATCACACACGCCGCAGGAACGCACCAGCCTGATGCATTACGCCACCTATGCTGCGGTGGCAGTGGCGCTGGTGCTGCTTTCCGCAAAGATTGCCGCTTGGTGGTCCACCGAATCGCTGTCGATGCTTTCTTCGCTCACCGATTCGCTGTTCGACGCGGTGACCTCCATCGTCAACCTCATCGCCGTGCGCTATGCGCTGAAACCGGCGGACGATGACCACCGTTTCGGCCATACTTCGATTGAGGATATCGCAGGCCTCGCACAATTCGCCTTCATTTCGGCCTCGATGCTACTTGTTATCCTGCAATCGGTGGAGCGGCTGTTCAACCCGCATCCACTTCAGCAGGAAATGATTGGCATATGGGTCAGCCTGGGCGCCATCGCGCTGACCTCAGTGCTGGTTGTCTATCAGGGGTTCGTGGCGCGACGCACACGCTCGCTCATCATCGCCGCCGACCGGCTGCATTACGCAGGCGATGTGCTGTTCAATACCGGCGTATTGCTGGCGCTGTATGTCAGCATGACATACGGCATCGTCTGGGCCGACCCGGCAATGGCGATTGCCATTGCGCTGGTGATTCTATGGTCGGCGCGCAGCATCGGCGTACGCTCGTTCAACAATCTCATGAACCGCGAAATGCCGGATACGGAAAAAGAAAAAATCACGGCGGTGCTCAAAGACTTCCCCGAGATTATCGGTGTCCACCAGCTGAAAACACGCTATTCCGGCGCCAAACCCTTCATTCAGATGCATGTCGACATGCCCGACTCGCTCGCCTTCGTGGGTGCGCATGAAATCACCGATCGGCTGGAGGAAGCGCTACTCGCCATCTTCCCCGACGCCGAAATCATCATCCACCCCGACCCGGTTCCGGCTTAACTCCGCCAATGCAGGGTCTTCTCGGGAATGCGGTTTTCAAACGGCACGTTGCTCGCCTTGGCTTCGAGATAGTCTTTCTTCAGCCGTGTGTACCAGACGGCCTGCGCATCGGCATCACCGATCAGCATGAGGGCGGGATGGTCGAAGGCGAGCCCCTCCTGCTGCTTCTTCACGATGTCAAGATCCTGCCGAATGAAGGCGCGACCAAACACGGCGAGCAGCGGCTTCAGCCAGTTAATGAAGCCCACCGTGGTAAACATGAACTGGTGAAGCTGCGTGGTTTTCTCGTCGATGGGCGTCAGCGCGGTGAGCAACACCACATGGCGATGGCCTACGGTAATATGCTCGGTGCGCAAGCCCGGTAACTCAAACGTGATTTCCGTCGTACGATCGCCCCCCAGGAGTTTATAGGCGCGTGAGTTCGATGACGGCGCATGGGCGAGCATTTTGAAGCCGAGCCCGTGTGGCACGAATTTTTTTGCCTTGGCGTGGATCGAGCGCCGCGTGCGCCACCACCAGGAGACATGGACAAACGAACCGTGCGACGGATCCATCAGCCCCAGCACCGCATGGTCGATATCGCAGGGGAATACCACCGAATGGATGTGGCGGTAGCCTCCCTTAAGCGCAAGCGGCGGCGCCGGGATTTCCGGCAAATCCTCGATGATGCGGATTTTCGGCTGCGGCACGAATAGCCAGATCAGCCCATCCACCTCGCGGCAGGGAAAAGCCTGCGCCTTGATGCGTTTTACATCGATTGCGGCATCGTCGGTAAGGGCGGGAATTTTCGTACACTGGCCCTTAGTGTCGAAACACCAGCCATGATAGCAGCACTCCACCGTCTCGCCGTCGAACGTACCGTAATGCAGCGGCACGCCACGATGCGGGCAGAAATCGCGCAACGCGAACACCGCGCCATGGTTATCGCGACCGAGTAATACCGGCTGGCCCAGCAGGGTGATTGCCTTGGTTTTTCCGCGTGCAATCGCATTCGCGGGCGCCGCGACATACCACATATCGTAAAGAAGTTCGCAGGATTCAGTCATGGGAGCTTAATAGAGGGTTTGCGCCGCGGGGGCAAGTGGAGGGGCTGGCGCCGGCATCTTTCGCCACCATCCCTGATTCCTGTAGTGCGACAGTCATGGCTACCTGGCCGGTGCGGGCTGCGGCGCTTTCTTAAAGCCGTTTCTGACTGCCTGACCGACGATGAGTGTTCCGCTGTACGCGCCGCCGATTGCTCCGCCGATCGCACAGCCCTGAAAGGCGCCGTTTTTCACTTGCTCGGCTTGCTCTGGTGAATCGAGATATTGACCAGTGCGGGCGAGGGCAACGGTGCTGCCGATGGCCGCACATCCTGCTGCTGCCTCGACCGCGATGGTGCCTGTGGCGGATGTTACACCGACCTTCGCCGCAACGGTTCCCGGGTTCCAGAAAGCACCCGGCCCCAGCATCGCGACATTTGCCGTGCTCTTGAGCACGGTGCGCATGCCTGCCGCCGAAAAGACGCCTGCTGCGGCGGTAGTCACTCCCGCAGCGGTTAATCGTGCGCCTGCGGCAGGAGCGGCAGCAGTGCCGCCAGATACCGCCAGCAGCGCTATCCCTGCACCGAGTCCTCCAAGCGTGCCGGCATAGCCCCAGCCTAATTCATAGCCCGGCTCTGCACTGGTGCCGACAAGGGCGGCTTTATGCATCTGGTAATACGCCATGAGCATTTCTTCCGGCATCACCCAGTCATACTTCATCTCGCCGGTCTGCGGGTCTTTATGCGCGCCGCTCAGCCAGCTTGCTACCGAATCGGTCGTATTATTGACCCAGGCTTTGGAACGGATAGCACCGGTGGTCCATCCCATAAACGTTCCATCTTCCATGAAGCCGGAGGCGACTGCATCCATGCTGCGCAGCGTTGGGTCCCGTTGCTCCAGATCGCGTGTGGCGCGATCCATCGCCCAGATTTGCAGCAGGGAATCCCGCCCCGCTTTGCCTTCTTTGGTAGAGGTATCGATGGTATTCAGGGCCTGCCAGAATTGCTCATTACTCAATGCGAGCCACGGTAGAAGTTGCGGCGCCTTGACCATTTCCTTAAGAAAAAGTTGCCGTGGCGTTCGTAACGGAATCACCACTTTCGAGGGCCAATCCTGACCCCATGTCGCGTTGCCGGTGATGAGCACCGCGCCGGTGGAAACCGACTGGTCTTTGCCTTCGGTGGGTGTAAAAATCAGCGTCGTCGGTGGCGGGTATTGTGTGAGCGGCTCGAGATCGAGCGTGCCGGGTGCGCTGTTATAGGTCGCGGGTACTCTCGACCAGTCGGTGGGCAGTTTTTTATGCGATCCGGCTAACGTCAGACCGAAGGATGCCGCAGGAAGGGCGTTTTCGGGTTTCGGGGGCTGTGTCTTATTCGTTACCATTTATTAATCTCCGTGCGCGACGCTCGATTTTCATAAATAAACGTTAAGAAATCGGGCCATCGTTTCGTACTGGGTCAGTATAGCTATTTATGGGCTAACATTGTGTGAAGATTTCATGACAATTATAAGGATGTATAAGGGTATATAGCGACATGCCCATCCGGCGGATACGCGGCAAGGACTGTCACAAAACTGTCATAAGGCTGTCATAAAAACTTCATATATCTTTACTTTAGTTAACAACAAAATTGTGCGACTATGGACAACATTAGGACCAATCAAACGGCATCCTAAAATGACAGAAGTAAACAAACGCAGGAGCAAGCAATGACTGATGATCCCTTCGCAACATCGGATACCGCACAGGCCCCGGATCCCTTCGCAGCAACGCAAAGCGCTCCCGCAGCGCCTGCACCGAAGCAGCCTGCGCCAAAGCCGACTCCGGTAAAGGCTACGCCAGCTAAAGTAACGCCAGCTAAAGTTACAGCAGCACCGGCAGCGGATCCATTCGGAACAGGAGCTCCGCAAGCATCGCTGACAACCGCCGCGCCCGCAGCGCCTGCGGCCGATCCATTTGCAGCAACGGCGAATGCTCCGGCTGCATCGACGCCATCGCCGATGACGAAGAAATCAACGTCCAAACCAACGCCGCTTCCGGCAAGAACGAATGATCTTGTCGTCGATGCGCAGAGTGGCGTGAACACCAAAGTGAGTGACGAAGTTCAGAACGCGCCGCTTTCTCCCGGCGTGGCGGATGTGGTCACTCTGGCGACCGAGAAAAATGCGACCAACGCGGCCCTCGCACGGCTGAAAGAGCGCGTGCCCTACATCAAGCAGGAATGGCTGTCCGTAGAAGGTCAGACGCGGTGGATTGCGCTCATGGATACCATGGAGAACGCAACGCCGCCCATTACGTTTCCTGCCGATCGCCGCACCATGCGCCATATCAGAAGCGGTGGATTTTTTGAGCCAGATTTTAATAAATGGGCCGCGCAGCATTATAAACCCGAAGACCTGACACTGCCATCCAAGGCCGATATTGAACGCGCAGCTATCCATGCGCTTTACGAAAAAGACCCGTCGACGTTGCCTGGCAAAAAATATGACCAGAGTGTTGTCGATAAGATCTGGAACCAGAAACCTCGTCCCGCGACCTTCTCGCCCTACAAGATTGCCCAGAAGGCCGTTGAGGTGAGACCCACGCTGGAGGCCGAAGCATTTGAGAAAATCAATACGGCGCATAAGCAGTATGCCGAATATGTGATCGGTTTCACCGAGGGCTGGGTGAGCGAGCGATTACTGGACCGCAAACTGAAACAAGCGACAGAGAAGCAGCAGCTGGCGGAGAAAGAGGCGCAGGAAAAAGCGTTGAAGGAGAAGCCAAAGACCCTTGTTGATAAGGAT
>JANNSK010000020.1:0-7297 GCA_031402515.1 Alphaproteobacteria bacterium
GCCACTTGGCGAATTTTGGGTGAGGGCTACTTCATTCTATTCTAATCACCCCGCAATGCCCGAAAAATCCCCCGCCAGGTGGCGATTTCCTGCGGGGTAAAGCGGGTTCGCGTGAGGGTCGCCCGCAAATTCAGCCACATCCCCTCCTTCTTCTCCGGCACCCGCCAGAAATTAACCGCATCGAGCGCCTCTTCCAGCTGGCCGAACATGCCGAGTAACTCCTCACGGGGGGCTGAATTTTCTTCCTCGACGCGCGACGCTCGACTCTGATCGCTCACAAAATACTCATAACACACCACCGCCACCGCCTGCGCGAGGTTGAGGGAAGTGTACTCGGGCGCCACGGGAATCGTCACCACCGCATCGGCGAGCGACACTTCCTCATTCTCGAGTCCCGTGCGTTCGGGACCGAACAGGATGGCGCAGCGCTCACCTGCCGCCTGACGCTGGCGCAATGTTTCCATCGCCGCGCGCGCCTCCAATACAGGCATGTTCGCCGCCCGTTCGCGCGCCGTCGTCGCTAACACAAATTGACAGTCGGCAACGGCTTCCGCCGCCGTCGCAAAAACTTTTGCATCGTCGAGAATATCGATCGCCTTGCCCGCCGTGTCGGATGCTTTCGGATTCGGCCAGCCGTCGCGCGGCGCCACGAGGCGCAAATCACCAACGCCAAAATTCGCCATCGCCCGCGCCGCCGAGCCGATATTCTCACCCATCTGCGGGCGGACGAGGATGATGGAAGGTTTCAGGAGCATATCAATTATATTTTCAGGTAGCTTCTATCACTTACCTGAAACCCGAAACCTGAAACCCGAAATCTCATGCCTTCACCTTCCGCTTCAGCAGGTGATAGGTAATAGCATCGTATAAAGCATTATAGGATGCGTCGATGACGTTGTGCGAGACGCCGATGGTCGTCCACACATGGCCCGAGTCATCCTTGCTTTCGATCATCACGCGGGTGAGCGCAGCGGTGGCCTCCTGCGGCGTCAGGATGCGTACTTTGTAATCGCTCAAATGCATGTGGGAAAGCTGCGGGTAATGCGGCAGTAACGCTTTTCGTATGGCGGCGTCGAGCGCATTCACCGGACCATTACCCTCCGCCACCGTCATCACCGATTCGCCCTTCACGGTGAGTTTTACGGTGGCTTCCGACATGGTGACGAGTTTGCCCTTGGCGTTGATACGCCGGTCGTCAAGCACGCGGAACGATTGCAGCTCGTAATAATGCGGCACGGCATCCAGCAACGCGCGCGCCATCAGCTCGAAACTCGCCTCGGCATCCTCATACGCGTAGCCCAGCGATTCGCGCTCCTTCACGGCTTTGACGAGATCGCCCACGCGCTCGTCCTCGGCGTCGATTTTCAGCCCCATCTGCGCCAGCCGGTTGATGATATTCGCCCTGCCCGCCTTGTCTGACACGAGGATGATACGCGTATTGCCGACCTTTTCCGGGTCGATATGTTCGTAGGATTTTGTATCCTTGTTCATGGCGGCGACATGCAGCCCGCCCTTATGCGCGAAGGCCGACGTGCCGACATACGCCGCACTCGGATTCGGTGCGCGGTTCAGCCGGTCATCCACCATGCGCGACACGTAGCCAATGCGTTCCAGCTGCTTTTCCGAAACGCCGGTTTTGTAGCCCATCTTGAGCATGAGTGTTGGGATGATGGCGATCAGGTTGGCATTGCCGCAGCGCTCGCCGATACCGTTGATGGTGCCCTGCACCTGCCGTACACCCGCCTCCACCGCTGCCAGCGAATTCGCCACGGCTTGCTCTGTATCGTTGTGACAATGAATGCCGAGATTCGCCTCGGGTAGCAGCGCATGCACTTGCCCGACGATTTCCCGCACTTCCGACGGCAGTGAGCCACCGTTGGTATCACACAGCACCAGCCACTCGGCACCCGCATTGGCCGCCGCGCACAGCACCTCGAGCGCATAGGCGGGGTTGGCTTTGTAGCCGTCGAAGAAATGTTCCGCATCGAAAATCGCCTGGCGCTTTTTCGCAACGAGATAGGCGACCGACTCCTCCACCATACGCAGATTCTCGCGTAGCGACACTTTCAACGCCGCCTCCACCTGCCAGTCCCACGCTTTGCCGACAAGACAGATGCTTTTCGTACCCGCATTCAGCAAATCCGCCATGCCCGGATCGTTCGAGGCCGAGCGGCCAGTCCGCCGCGTCATCCCAAACGCGGTGATCTGCGCGCGTTTGGTTTTGGGCTGTTCGGCGAAAAACGTATCGTCCGTGGGGTTGGCGCCCGGCCAGCCGCCCTCGACATAATCAATACCGAAAGCATCAAGCTCGGTAGCGATGGCCTGCTTGTCGGCCACGGTGAAATCAATCCCGCGCGCCTGCGCGCCATCGCGTAAGGTGGAATCGTAGAGGTAAATGCGGTCGCTCATAGACCGCTGTTATAGGGGCTTTTGTACAGCGCAGCAAGCGCCTATCGCGATAACACATTGGATTACATGCTTTTAGATACTTAAACAAATCTTAACCATTGTGCCTTATACTGATCCAAGAGTGCAAACCGCACGAAACAATGGGGAGGCCCACATGGCAGACAATATTAAGGTTATTAGTTCTTCAGTTACAGTGGATGTGGATGCCCCCACCAATAAAAGAAAAAGCACCGGCACTGCCGTGAGTGGAGAAGCCAAGTTTATAGAAGAGGGTAAGGAAAAGCTTTTGTATACCGCAGATGGATCATACGCTGATGCCAACATCGGCACCCAATGCATTCAGGTTCAAAATGGATATGATGATTTCCCATCATCTGGGTTTGAGCGATCATCTGTAGATGATGCAGGTAGAGTTGATGTCCTCGTCGAAGACGAAAAAGGAGTAGCTCAAAGCAAAGAGGTGGAAGAGACCCCACTGTCACGCGAAGTGGGCATTCATGTTCGGGACGCAATTCGTCGTGCAACTTCGGACAAGCAATACACTCCTGAAGAGATCGCTGGCTTGGAGAAGTTAAATAAGGCAATCGTTGATGCCGTGCTGAAGGAAAATTTTGCCTCGGAAGCAAAACACATTATGTCACTCGCCGATGATATAGCTCCGAATGCACCAAATACTAAATTGAGCACCGCTCAGAAGTCTTTATAGACGCCTAAATACTGTCAGTCATGGGGTATTTATAGGCAGAAATTTGGCCGTTCAGCAAGCCCTGAGCCTACAGCCTGTAGCTAGCTGTCGGCTGTAGGCTGTCGGCTTCTACTTCCTCTGATGCCGCTCACGCTTATGGACGAGGTACTTCTCGGTGAATAGGTAGGTAAAGGTAATCGTCCAGCCAATCAGGATGAGGCCCAAAATCACCTCCACCGCGATCAGCATACGCATGTCGCCCGTGGGATAGACGTCGCCCAGCCCCAGCGAGGAATAAGTCACGCCGGAGAAATACACATAGTCCCTGATACCGTGCACCGCGCCGCCGAGGCTGCCGAATCCCGCATGGTTGGCGAGCGCGTAATAGGTTAAGCCAAAAATCCAGATAACGATCGTGTGGCCGACGAACGCGGCGAGAATCGTCAACAGAATCTGCAGCGCCGGTTTGCCCTCGATTTTCGGTAGCCATAACCAGACATGGGCGAGGATTTCGTAGAACAGGATGACGCTGACGACAATCAGCGCCAGCGAAATCAGCGATGCGATAAGGAATGATTCCATAGCAACTCCCGTTTAAGATGGATCCTCGCGACGAGCGCGAGGATGACGCATCACTGGTTTAATCGTTCGTACAAATCTTCCCATTCGGGATTGATTTCCTCAATAGCAATTATCTTCCATTGGCGAACCCAATGTTTCATGGTTTTCTCACGTTGGATAGCATCTTCGATACGATCAAAATACTGCCAGAATACCAGCCGAGTTAATCCGTATCGCCGACAAAACCCCGGATTCAATCCCTCTTTGTACCCATACGTACGGCGCGGCAAATCAGCAGTAACGCCAATATACAATGTGCCTCTGCGCTTATTGGTCATGATGTAAACATAGCCACTCATAAAGGTCCGTCATCCTCGCGCTCGTCGCGAGGATCCATCTTGTAAGTCGTCACGCAACCCAGGTCTTCATCATCCTCGGGCTCGTCCCGAGGATCCATCTCAGACTCTTCTCCAAGTAGTTCCATTCGGACCGTCTTCAAGCACGACGCCTTTGGCTTTTAGTTCATCACGAATTGCATCAGACGTAGCGAAGTCTTTGGCCTTCTTCGCCGCATTGCGCGCGGCGATTTTTTCTTCGATCCAACTGTTATCATCGCCGCCTTGGAACCACTGCGTTGCATCCTGCTGCAACAATCCCAAAAAATTCGCCGAGGCTTTGAGTGCGCCACCTTCAAGCACCTGCAGCCGTGCCAGTGCTTTCGGCGTATTGAGGTTGTCGCGCAGTGCCTCGAGCACCTCGCCATCCACACCTGTCACCTGCCACTTGTCACCTGCCACCCTATACAACCGGTCCATCACCTTTTGTGAATCGGCAAGCAGCTTCTCCGACCAATCAAACGGCTCGTTGTAGCGCGTGCCCATCAGCGCGAAACGAATCACTTCGCCTTTGATTCCCTTACTCAGCAAATCATGCACGGTGATAAAATTCCCCACCGACTTCGCCATTTTCTCGCCATTGACCGTGAGGAATCCATTATGCACCCAAACCTTCGCATAGTGCGAACCGGCATGGGCGCAGGTCGATTGCGCGATTTCGTTCTCATGATGCGGGAACATTAAATCCGCGCCGCCGCCATGAATGTCGAAATCATGCCCAAGCAACGCAGTGGACATCGCCGAACATTCGATATGCCAGCCGGGACGCCCTACTCCCCATGGCGATTCAAACTTGCTCGATGCATCATCCTTCTCGCTCGCAGGTTTCCACAACACAAAATCGCCCGCATATTCCTTAAACGGCGCCACTTCGACCCGCGCCCCGGCCAGCATTTCATCGAGCGGGCGGCGCGACAGGCCGCCGTAATTCGCATCCTTCTGCACGCGAAACAGCACATGCCCTTTTGCTTCATACGCATACCCGCCATCGATGAGTTGCCGGATCATCGCAATCATCTGCGCGATATATTCGGTCGCGCGCGGCTCAACCGTGGGCAGCAGGCAGTGAAGCGCGCCCATATCGGCATGGAATTGCGCGGTGACTTCTTTGGTCAATTCCTGAATGGAAATCCCGCGCTCGACCGCTGCGGCGTTAATTTTATCATCCACATCCGTGATGTTGCGCGCATAGGTGACCTTGGGAAAATCATGCTGCAGCAAGCGATACAACACATCATAAACGACCACGCTGCGCGCATTGCCCAGATGCGGCCGCGCATAGACCGTCGGCCCGCACACATACATTTTGATGTGCTTGGGATCGAGTGGGGCAAACGGCTCCACGTTGCGCGTGAGGGTGTTTGATAAGTGCATAGTCATAGGCCTATTTATTATCGTCATTCTCGTGCTTGTCACGAGAATCCATCTGGACCCTCGCAACCAGTGCGAGGATGACGGCTGAGATTGTGGCGCTAAGCCGCTTCGCCTTTGAGGCGTTTTTCGGCGCGTTCGCGGCCAAGAAGCGTAAATACCGTCTTCATTTCCGGCCCGTGCTCCATGCCGGTGAGCGCCAGGCGCAGCGGCATGAACAGCTCCTTACCCTTGCGGCCGGTTTTTTCTTTCACGGCATTGACGAACGTATCCCAGCTGGTCGCGTCCCATTCGCCAGACGGCAGCACGGTGACCGCTGCCGCAGTAAAATCCTTATCCTGAATGACGGGGATGAGCGGCGTATGCAGCATGACCCACCAGTCATTGGCTTCATCGAGCGTGGTGAGGTTGGGCTTGATCTGCTCCCAGAAATCCTGGGTGATGTCTTTCATTCCGCGCGCAGCGAGCAACGGATAGACCGCATCGAACGACAGTTGATGCAGCATTTTCTGGTTGAGGCGTTCGAGCTCAGTAGGGTCATAATTCGCCATGGCGCGGCCGAGTTTTTCGATACGGAAATTCGCCGAAAGTTCGGCGAGCGATGGTGACAATTCAATCGCGTCGGACGTGCCGATTTTGGCGAGGTAACTGGTCAGCGCCAGCGGGAAAATCCCCGCCTCGCGCAGCGAGCGAATATCGCCGCCGCCCTCGCGTTTGCTGATTTTTCCTTCTTTCATCTTGAGCAGCGCCATGTGGCCAAACACCGGCACTTTATGCCCTAAGGCTTCCATAATCTGCACCTGAATCGCCGTATTCGATACGTGATCCTCGCCGCGGATAATGTGGGTGATACCAAGCTCGCCATCGTCCACCGAGGTCGAAAGCGTGAACAGCGCCACACCATCTTCCCGGAATAAAACCGGGTCGGAAAGTTTGCCGCCGTCGAACTGCACCGGCCCGCGAATCATATCCTGCCAGATAATCGGCGCATGGTTCAGCTTAAAGCGCCAATGCGGGCGGCGCCCGAGGCTTTCGTATTCTTTTCTCTTTGCCTCAGTTTCCGTCATCCCCGAACGGTCATAGATCGGCGGCAATCCGCGACCGATGAGCATCTTGCGTTTGACATCCAATTCTTCAGCGGTCTCGTAGCACGGGTACAGTCGGCCGATCTCCACGAGCTGTTTGCGCGCGAGCTCGTACCGGTCGAACCGGTCGGACTGTTTCACCAGCACTTCATGGTTCAGTTGCAGCCAGTCCAGATCCTCGACAATCCCCGCTTCATATTCCGGCTTGCTGCGCGTGATGTCCGTATCGTCAATGCGCAGCATGAATTTGCCGCCGCACTGGCGGGCAAACAGCCAGTTGACCAGCGCCGTACGCACATTCCCCACATGCAGATAGCCGGTGGGGCTTGGGGCGAAACGGACGAGGACGGGTTGGGTCATAAGGCGTTGCTGGTTGTTAGTTGTTAGTTGTTAGTTGTTGGTTATTCTAACAACTAACAACTAACAACCAATAACGACATTTCTACTGAAACTTCCACTTATTCGTAATCGGCCAACGGCGGTCCCGCCCGAAGGCCATTGGCGTAATCTTCACCCCCGGCGCGCTCTGGCGGCGTTTATATTCCGAGGCCAGCACAAGGGCCGCAACCTTGGCCACCAGCACCTCGTTCATTCCCTCATCGGCCAGCTCTTTCACCGATAACTGGCGCTCGATCAGCCCGCGCAGGATCATATCGAGCGTCTCGTAAGGCGGCAGCGAATCCTGATCCGTCTGGTTGGGGCGCAATTCCGCCGACGGCGCTTTGGTAATCGTGCGCTCGGGAATCATCATCCCCTGCGCATTGCGCCATTTGGAGAGCTTATAAACGGTG
>JANNSK010000021.1:0-31211 GCA_031402515.1 Alphaproteobacteria bacterium
CACCATCACTTCAGGTTTAACCGGCACCGGTAACGCACTGAACAACGTTATCATCGGCAACAGCAGTGCGAATACGCTCACCGGACTAGATGGCAACGACAGCATCGACGGCGGTACGGGTACTGACACGCTGATCGGCGGCCTCGGTAATGACACATACACGGTTAATACCAATAGCGACGTGATCACCGAGAATAGTAACGAAGGTACTGATAGTGTGCTCAGTTCAGCCACGGCCTATGTGTTGGGTACCAACGTAGAGAATCTCACACTCACTGGCACTTCAGGCATTGCTGGCACGGGGAATACCCTCAATAACGTACTTATCGGTAACACCGGCGCTAACATCCTCACTGGCAGTTCTGGCAACGATACGCTTGCAGGTGGGCTTGGCAATGACACGTTGGATGGTGGGGCGGGCAACGATGTGTATGTGTTCGATACGACACCGAATGCCAGCAGCAATAAGGATACGATCACCGCTTTTGGCAAAACCTCGGGTGACACCGACATTATCCAGTTGGATAACGACATCTTCACCGCCGCAGGTGCGTTAGGTACGCTTACCACCGCTGCATTCTGGGGTGGGGCAGGCATAACCGTTGCGCATGATGCGGACGATAGGGTTATTTATAACACGACTACGGGAGCACTGTATTACGATGCAGACGGCAACGGTGCAGGCGCTTCAATCCAGATCGCCATCGTAGGCAGCACCACCCATCCAACGCTGGCGAATACGGACTTCACGGTGATTGATTAATCGATCGGTTGGTCAACCCCCATTTGTAGGTCCTGTATTTAAGTTACAGTTTGCGGGCGCGGTAGCAACGGGGTAGCAACGGGCGATTTACTCAGGATCCCCCTGAGTTAGGCTATCTTTAATTATCTTTGATTTTCAATGGCTTGGTGGTTGCGGGGGCCAGATTTGAACTGACGACCTTTAGGTTATGAGCCTAACGAGCTACCGGGCTGCTCCACCCCGCGCCACCAACTCTCACTACGATAGTATCCTCTGCTAAGATTAAGTAGAGGGAAACCCGCGTATCAATAAAGAGGGGGAAACCCGCGCAGAGGAGTCACTGTCCAGTAAGGAAGGGGCTATCTAGCGCATCAGCCTCCCTTTGACAATGCTTACTTGCGTCTTACGTGGGAATGGGGGCTCATTGCAAAAGCCTAGAAAACCCGTGCGGGCCGCGAGCCGGAGATAGACCGATGAAAACCAACGGCTTTACTATATACCGTGTCATAGTTAATGTACGGAATTGCCCCAACGGGCTGTCTATGAGGTAAGATTACAATGAACATCGAGCAGGCGCTAGAGCAGGTCTACCATTCACTGCATCAGAATAATGAGCAGCTTGATGCGCATATCGTCAATCTCAAGGCGGCGCTGGTGGCGGAGGGCGCGGCCAATGTTGAGATGGAACCCGCGCGCCTGCCACAAAATAATCGCCAGGGCCGCAAGATGCTGCAAACCTATTTTAAAAAACGCGGCGTGGTCGTTATCTATACAGCGCAGCAGACCGCATAGGTGCCACGCGCTTACCTTTTCTCACAGGAGACGCCAGAGCAGAATCATGATCGCTGTCGAAACACTCCTCGGTTTTGTCCTCACATGCTTTCTCATCGAGCTAACGCCGGGACCGAACATGGCCTATCTCGCCATCCTGAGTATCGACTCCGGCAGGCGCGCCGGCTTCGCTACACTCGTCGGCATCGCACTCGGCCTGCTTATCGTTGGCGCTGCTTCGGCATTTGGCCTGGCAGCGCTTATCGCCGAATCACCGCCGCTCTATGCGACACTACGCTGGGGGGGCGTTTTTTATCTTTTATGGTTGGCATGGAGTGGTTGGAATAAAGATGATGAAGCATCGCCGGGATGCGCGAGTGACAAGTGTAGCGACACGCAATACTTCCGCCGCGGGCTTGTCATTAACCTACTCAATCCTAAAGCCGCGGTCTTTTATATCGCCGTTTTGCCCGGTTTTATTGGGGTTACTCACACCATCGCACAACAGGCTATCGTGCTCACCATCGTCTATGTTTTGATTGCCTGCGCCGTGCATCTCGCCATTGTGCTGATGGCAGTAAGTGCACGAACTCTATTGGAAAATCCGTATGATCGGCGTCGCGTACGGCGCGTTTTAGCCGCGCTTTTAGCGCTGGTTGCGCTCTGGCTCGGCTTCACGACCGCACGTTAAACCTGCGGTTTTTTTCACACCCTATGCGAAATTCGCTTGGCGAAATGAAAAAACTGGCTAGAATCGCCACGCTTATTTGACTTTTCGTAACCACTTCAACCAAAGGAGCCTATCATGGCCGCTAAAAAGAAAAGCAAGCCTACCGCTGCAGCTGTTCGCCCAATTCGCGAAACGTTGACCAAGTCGGCGCTGCTCAACCTGATCGCCGAGAAAAACGGCATCACCCGTAAGCAAGCATCCGAAGTTCTCGCCACGTTAGAAAGCGTGATGCTGGGTTCGGTTCACCCGAATGGCGCTGGCCAGTTCGTACTGCCAGGTCTGCTGAAAGTTACGTTGCGCAAAGTTCCGGCTCGCAAAGCTGGCACGATGATCCGCAACCCCGCCACCGGCCAGATGATTCCGGCTGCGGCGAAACCAGCTTCGGTACGCGTGAAAGTTCGCGCGCTGTCGAAACTGAAAAAAGCGGCCACCAGCTAGTTCTGGTCTGCTGAATCAGTACTGAAAAAGCCACCCGAAAGGGTGGCTTTTTTACTGGCGGGGCATTCCGAGAAACGCTAGTCTCACCGCTCCTTTCACGGAGTCATGATATGGCTACGAAAGAATCCAGACCATGGGTTGACGGGCTGACCATCGGTCAGGTGCTGGAACGTACTGCGACAAAATTTCCCGAACGCGACGCGCTTATTTTCCCGCAGCAAAATCTTCGCATGAATTACGCCGAGTTCGCGGACGCCGTACGCGCAGCGTCGAAGGGACTACTCGCACTTGGAATTAAGCCCGGCGAACATGTCGGCATCTGGGCAACGAATTTACCGGAATGGATTTTACTGCAATATGCGGCGGCGAGTATTGGTGTCGTGCTTGTCACCATCAATCCCGCTTATCGCCCGTTCGAGTTGAAATACACCATTGAGCAGAGCGATATCGCCGCCCTGTTTCTCACCGACATATTTAAGTCGTCGGACTATTACGCCATCTTCAAGGAAGTCTGCCCCGAAATTGCGAGTGCAAAAGATGGCCGCGTTAGCTGCACCGCATTCCCCAAACTACGCTACGCCGTCGCACTAAAACCGTCTGCGCCCGCGGGCTATCTCACTTGGGCGAAGATGATCAAGGCGGGCAAAACCATTGCCGATCACGAACTCGACGCTATCGCCCAAACACTGGGCGCGAACGATACGATCAATATCCAGTACACGTCGGGCACCACGGGATTCCCCAAAGCGGCGATGCTTTCCCACCGCAATATCCTAATGAACGCATGGTACGTCACTGGTTGCCAGAATATGACGGAGAAAGACCGCGTCTGCACACCGGTTCCGCTTTATCACTGCTTCGGTTGCGTGATGGGTTCCTTAGGGAGCGTGGTGCGCGGCGCCGCTATCGTGACCCCGGCGGAATATTTCAATTCCACTGCGACACTCGACGCAGTGGAGCAAGAACGCTGTACTATAGTATATGGCGTACCCACCATGTTCGTAGCCTTACTGGAGGATAAAACCTATCAAGGCCGCGATTTAAAAAGCCTGCGTAGCGGTATTATGGCGGGCTCGCCCTGCCCCATCGAAGTGATGAAGAAAGTCATCGGCGATATGGGTGCCCGAGAAATCACCATCGCCTACGGGCAGACGGAAACCTCGCCGGTGCTCACGCAAAGTGTTACCACCGACCCGATTGAAATGCGTGTGGAAACGGTGGGTCGGCCACTGCCCGGCATCGAAGTCAAAATCATCAATCATGAGACCGGCGAAACTTTGGACGATAACCAGCAGGGCGAACTCTGCGCGCGCGGCCATTGCACCATGAAGGGCTACTATAAAAATCCCGAAGCGACATCGCACACGATCGATAAAGACGGTTGGGTACATACGGGCGACCTCGCGGTGCGCCGTGCGGACGGCTGCTACAAAATCACCGGCCGTTTAAAAGACATGATTATCCGCGGCGGCGAAAATATCTATCCGCGCGAGATCGAGGAATTCCTGTTCACCCACCCGGCGGTATCGCAAGCGGCGGTGGTCGGCGTGCCCGACCCCAAATATGGCGAGGAGGCCTGCGCCTGGGTGCAGCTTCACGCGGGTAAGACGCTGAACGAAGAGGAAATCCGCGCCTTCTGCAAGCAAAGCCTTGCCCATTACAAAGTGCCGCGATACGTTAAATTCGTCGGCGAATTCCCCACCACCGTTTCCGGAAAAATCCAGAAATTCAAAATAAGGGAGCAGATGTGTCACGAGCTCAATCTCAACGAACAGAAAACCGCATGAGCGAAGCGCCAAGCATGAGCTTCGACCTGCCCGCAACCCATAAATCACTGCGCGATAGCGTGCGCAAATTCGCCGAGGGGCAAATTGCGCCGAAGGCGCGCGAGCTCGACCGCAAGGGCGAATTCTCCGAGGATTTAACCCGCCAGATGGGCGAGCTCGGTTTGTTCGGCATCGTCATCCCGTCCGAATATGGCGGGCACGGCATGGACTATTTAGCTTACGCCATCGCCTGCGAGGAAATCGCGCGGGTGGATGGGTCGCATGCGGCGACCATCACCGCCCACAACTCGTTAGGGATAGGTCCGCTTTATTATTTCGGCGATGAAGCGCAGAAGAAAAAATACATTCCGCAGCTTTGTAAAAACAAACTCTGGGCCTTCGGCCTCACCGAGCCCGGCGCGGGATCCGATTCGCGTGGTAGCAAAACCAACGCCAAGAAGGTCGATGGCGGCTGGAAAATCAACGGCGCGAAAATCTTTATCACCAACGCCTCAAACGGTATGAACGCTGGTATCACCGTGCAGGCCGTCACCGGCAGCAAGGGCGAAGGGCGACCCGAACTGTCCTGCTTTATCGTCGAGCGCGGCACCAAGGGCCTCGCCACCAAGCAGATGCATGAAAAGCTGATGTGGCGGGCTTCCGATACGGCGGAAGTTTATTTCGACGACGTATTCGTGCCGGATGAAAATATGCTGGGCAAACAGGGCGACGGCTCCAAGCAAATGCTGGCGACACTCGATCGCGGCAAAATCGGTATCGCCGCCATGGGTGTCGGCTGCGCGCAGGGCGCCTATGAAAAGGCCCTCGCCTACGCCAATGAGCGCAAACAATTCGGCCAAGCCATTTCGCGCTTCCAGTCCATCGCCTTCGCGCTCGCCGACATGCATATGAAAATCGAACTGGCGCGCAACTACCTTTATAAAGTCTGCGCGATGGCGGATGCGGGCGTGCCTTTCACCAAAGAGGCGGCGATGGCGAAACTCTACAGCTCGGAGGTCGCCGGTGAGGTCACCGACATGGCGGTGCAAATCCATGGCGGCTACGGCCTCATGCAGGAATACGATGTTGAGCGCTTCTGGCGTGACCATCGGCTGTTAAGGATTGGCGAAGGAACCTCGGAAATCCAGAGGCTTATCATATCCCGCGCCATCGGCTGCGCGGATTGACCGCACGGCAAGCGTGGAGTAAACCAAATACCTCTTTAGTTTTATCCCTCTCAACCAACAGGAGCGGCATATGGCAACGGCAGCAAAAAAGGAGCTGACTTTGGGAATCTACGAACAGGTGAATAAGAAAATCGGCCTCAAGGCAAAATACGACAATTGGATCAACGGCAAACTCGCGCCGACGGTTGACGGAAAATATTTCGACAATATCAGCCCGATCACCGGTAAAGTATACTGTCAGGCCGCGCGCTCGAATGAGAAAGATGTGGAGCGCGCGCTCGACGCCGCACACGCCGCCTTCGAAGGCTGGAGCAAAATGCCTGCGGCACAGCGCGCGCTGGTCCTTAACAAAATCGCCGACCGTATCGAGGAGAATCTCGAGAAGCTTGCCTGGGCTGAATCGTGGGACATGGGCAAGCCGCTGCGCGAAGCGATGGCTGCCGACATCCCGATGGTCGTCGATCATTTCCGCTATTTCGCCGCCGCCGTGCGCATGGACGACAGCACCGTATCGCAAATCGACGAGACCACGGTCGCCTACCATTTCAACGAACCACTCGGCGTCGTCGCCGCCATCATCCCCTGGAACTTCCCGCTGGTGCTGACCGCGTGGAAAATGGCACCGGCACTCGCTGCGGGCAACTGCATCATCATCAAACCCGCCGAGCAGACGCCGGTTTCCATCATGGTGTTGATGGAACTCATTGCCGACCTTCTGCCGCCGGGTGTGGTCAACGTGGTGCAAGGCTTCGGTCCCGAGGCGGGAAAGGCGCTCGCCACCTCGCCGCGCGTGGCCAAAATCACCTTCACCGGCGATACCTCGACCGGCAAGCTTATCATGCAGTACGCCTCGCAGAATATCGTGCCGGTTACGCTGGAGCTGGGCGGTAAATCGCCGAACATCTTCTTCCCTGACATCTTTGACAAGGACGATGATTTCGCCGACAAGGCGATGGAGGGCTTCGCTATGTTCGCGCTCAACAAGGGCGAAGTATGCACCTGCCCGAGCCGGGTCCTGGTGCACGAGAAAATTTATGACGAGTTCCTTGAAAAAGCGATTGCCCGCGTGAAAAAAATTACTGTCGGCAACCCGTTCGACCTGACCACGATGATGGGCCCGCAAGCTTCGGAAGATCAACTGAAGAAAGTGCTCTCCTATGTCGATATCGGCACCAAAGAAGGCGCCAAGTTACTCAGCGGCGGCAAACGCGCGCTGCCCGGCGGCGAGTTCGATGAAGGCTTCTTCATGAGCCCCACCGTGTTCGAAGGCAAAAACGCCATGCGTCTGTTCCAGGAAGAAATCTTCGGACCCGTCGTCGGCATTGCCAAATTCAAGACCTACGACGAAGCCATCAAAATCGCCAACGACACTAGCTACGGCCTCACCGCTGGCGTTTGGACGCGCAACCAGAACACCGCCTACCGCGCCACGCGCGATATCAAGGCTGGCCGTATCTGGGTGAATGCGTATCACCTCTATCCAACGCACGCGGCGTTCGGTGGTTACAAGCAGTCCGGCATCGGGCGTGAGAATCATCGGATGATGCTGTCGCACTTCCAGCAGACCAAGAACATGCTGGTCAGCTACTCGCCGAAAGCGATGGGTTTCTTCTAGATGAAACCATTGCCGACCGCGATTGATTTAAAAACCAAGGAGTTCAAGGAGCGCTCAGCGTATCACGTTGCGCGCGCCGATGAGCTCCGCACACGACTTGAGAAAGTTCGGGAAGGCGGCGGTGCGAAAACCGTCGAACGCCATCATTCGCGCGGCAAACTGCTGGCGCGAGAGCGCATCACGCGGGTGCTTGATGCCAGCTCGCCGTTCCTTGAACTCTCGCCGCTTGCCGCCTACGACTTATATAAAGACGAAGGTGGTGTGCCTTCTGCGGGGGTCATCACCGGCGTGGGCCGAGTCCATGGGCGCGAATGTTTGTTCGTCGCCAATGACGCCACCGTCAAGGGTGGTACGTATTTCCCTCTGACGGTGAAAAAGCATCTGCGCGCACAGGAAGTGGCACTCACCAATCGCCTGCCCTGTATTTATCTCGTCGACTCTGGCGGTGCATTTTTGCCAATGCAGGACGAAGTCTTCCCCGACCGCGACCATTTCGGCCGCATCTTCTTCAATCAAGCCCGCATGTCGGCGGCGGGTATCCCGCAAATAGCCGCCGTGCTTGGTTCTTGCACCGCTGGCGGCGCCTACGTGCCCGCGATGTGCGACGAAAGCATCATTGTTAAGGGCAATGGCACGATTTTCCTTGCCGGTCCGCCACTGGTCAAGGCGGCGACGGGTGAAGATGTCACCGCCGAAGACTTAGGTGGTGCCACCGTACATACCACGCAATCGGGCGTGTCGGACCACTTTGCAGAGAATGAGGAACACGCACTGTCCCTCGTGCGCGATGCGATTGAGAATATCCATTGGCGTTCGGCGAATCCGCTGAATACCGCGCCCTACGAAGAGCCGCTTTATCCGGCGGCGGATATCTACGGAATCCTCCCCATCGAATCGACCAAAAACGCATTCGATGTGCGCGAGATCATCGCCCGCATCGTCGACGGATCGCGTTTCCATGAATTCAAAAAGCGCTACGGCACCACGCTCGTTACCGGCTTCGCCTCCATCCATGGACAGCCGGTCGGCATTATCGCCAATAACGGGATTCTGTTTTCCGAATCAGCGCTCAAAGGCGCGCATTTCATTGAGCTTTGCTGCCAACGCCATATCCCGCTTTTATTCCTGCAAAACATCACCGGCTTTATGGTTGGTAAAAAATACGAGGCCGAGGGCATCGCCAAAAACGGTGCCAAGCTTGTGATGGCGGTGAGCAACGCGCAGGTACCGAAATTCACCGTGGTTATCGGCGGCTCATTCGGTGCGGGCAATTACGGTATGTGCGGCCGCGCCTTCGACCCACGTTTCCTCTGGATGTGGCCGAATGCGAAAATCTCCGTCATGGGCGGCGAGCAGGCGGCAGATGTGCTTACCCGCGTGCGCAAAGATGCGTTGGAGAAAGACGGCAAAAAAGTTTCCGCCAAAGAACTCGCAGCCATTCGCACACCGCTTTTAGCAAAATACACCAACGAAAGCAGCGCTTATTATTCCACCGCACGGTTGTGGGACGACGGCATCATCGACCCCACGACAACGCGTGACGTGCTGGGCCTTGCGATCGCCACCTCCTTCAATGCCCCCATCGCGGAAACAAAATTCGGCGTGTTCAGGATGTAATATGGCCTATTCGTATCTCTTGCTCGACATCGACAATCGCGGCGTGGCGCATGTGGCGCTGCATCGGCCCGAAGTACACAACGCGTTCGATGACAAATTAATTGGCGAACTCACCCAACTGTTCGAGCAACTTGACAAAGATAAGGCCGTGCGGCTCGCCGTGCTTTCCGGCAACGGCAAATCCTTCTGTGCTGGTGGCGACCTAAACTGGATGCGTGGAATGAAAGATTTCAGTCGCGCTGAAAATATTGCCGACAGTAAAAAACTTAGCGGCATGTACGCGCGGATTCATAATTTTAGCAAGCCACTTATCGGCATTGTGCATGGAGCGGCGCTTGGTGGCGGCTCCGGCCTTGCTGCCGTATGCGACTTTGTCATCGCTTCGGAAGACGCTAAATTCGGCTTCACCGAAACCCGGCTTGGCATCCTGCCCGCAGTGATATCTGCCTATGCGATTGAGAAAATCGGCATCTCCGCCGCGCGCGCCTACTTCATTTCCGGCATGCAGTTCTCAGCTGCCGTCGCCAAAGAAATCGGCCTTGCCCATCGCGTGGTGCCGCAGGATGCGCTGAATGCTGCGCGCGAGGAAATCATTCATGAATTCCTCAAAGCTGGCCCCGAAGCCAGCTGCAAAGCCAAGCAACTCATTCGCGATGTAGCAGGCAGCATTGCCAGCAAGGCGACGGATGTTTCCGTGATTGCGATTGCCGATGCACGCATCAGCGACGAAGGCCAGGAAGGCATGGACGCGCTGCTTTCCAAACGCAAGCCGAAGTGGGTTGCCTAATGAAATTCCGCCCGATTAAAAAACTACTCATCGCCAATCGTGGCGAGATCGTACGGCGTGTTCAAGCTACCTGTCGCATGATGGACATCACAACCATCGCCATCTATGCAGAGGATGACCGCGCACTTCCCCACGCCACCCAAGCGGATGTGGCCTGTCAACTCGAAGGAAAGAACCTAGCGGAAACATACCTGAATATCGACCAAATCATTGCCATCGCCAAACGTACGGGGGCCGACGCCATCCATCCCGGCTATGGATTTTTATCCGAGAACGCCAAGTTTGCCGAAGCGGTTGCCAAGGCTGGCCTCATTTTTGTAGGCCCTCCTGCAAAGGTGATTTCACTGATGGGCGACAAAGCCGAGTCGCGCAAACTCTGCGAGAAAATCGGCGTGCCGGTGATTCCCGGCTATTCGGGCGACAGCCAAGAATCTGCCCTGCTGGCACGCGAAGCCAAGAAAATCGGCTTCCCCGTATTGGTGAAGGCTACTGCGGGTGGCGGCGGCAAGGGTATGCGCGTGGTTGAGAGCGAAAAAGACTTGGCCGCAGCGCTTGAATCCGCTCATTCGGAAGCCAAGAGCACTTTCGGTAATGGAAGGCTGCTGCTTGAAAAATACCTGCAGCAGCCGCGCCATATCGAGGTGCAGGTTTTTTCCGACACGCACGGCAATCACCTACATCTGTTTGAACGCGAATGTTCGATTCAACGGCGCCATCAGAAAATCGTTGAGGAAAGCCCGGCAGCTCATTTGCCCGCTGCCACGCGCAGGCGCATGTTCGAAGCGGCCGTCAGAATCACCACACACATCAACTATGTGGGCGCAGGTACGATGGAGTTCATCCTTGATGCCTCGGGCGAGTTCTATTTCCTCGAGATGAATACCCGCTTGCAGGTCGAACATCCTGTCACGGAACTGGTGACTGGCCTTGATTTAGTGCGGCTGCAGATTGAAGTCGCTGAGGGCAAAGAAATTGCCCTAACGCAGGATGAAGTCGCGCAATACGGCCATGCGGTCGAAGTACGACTCTATGCGGAGGATGCTGACCGCGACTTCCTCCCCTGCCCTGGTGAGCTTGCGACATTCGTTCTTCCTCACTTGCCCAACCTGCGTTGCGAGAACGGCTACGCGAGCGGCAATGCGGTTCCGGCAAGCTACGACCCGATGATTGCCAAACTCGCCGCATGGGGTACAACACGAACGGAAGCAATTGAAACACTCATTAATGGCTTACGCGAGACGCGTATCGCAGGCGTCACTACCAACCGCGCGTTCCTGATGCGAATACTGGATGCCAAGCCGTTTCGCGCTGGCAAAACCTCGACCGACTTTATCACCTCTCACGCTGCATTACTGAAAGTTAAAGAACTCTCCGAAATCAATGTGGCGCGTGCTGCGGCTTCCTATTTACTATTCGGCAATGTATCGTCAGCCCGTACTTCAGCCGCCTCTCAGGCAGAGCATTCAGCATGGACACACACCAAGCTCGCGGGGTTTAGGTGAGCACAACACTCGTCATCAACGGCAAGAACGTGATGCTCGAGGCAGTGGAGCGCAAGCCGAGCGAAGTGTGTTTCACGCTGAACGGACAGCGCTATAGCTTTCATGGCACGCGCGGCACGAATGGTGAATTCCTGCTTGAGGAAGGCGAGTCGCGTTTCCATGGCACCGCATGGTCGCTGGGCAAAGGCGCTGTCAAATTCCAAATGGGTGAGATGGAAGCCAAAGTCTCGCCTGTTGTGGCAGCGACAGGCAGCACGCTGGATAAAAACCCGCTTTCGCCACTGGCTCCGATGCCTGGATTGGTCCGCCAAGTGCTGGTGAAAAAGGGCGAGCGTGTTACGGAAGGACAGCCGCTCGCCGTGATGGAAGCGATGAAATTACAAACCACACTGAAGGCCGGCGGCAATGCCATCGTTGAAGCGATACTGGTCAAAGAAGGCGAGCTGGTCGCTGAAGGAGCCGAGCTTGTTAGGCTCGTGGCGAAGAAATGAGTAACGCTATTTCCATCGTCGATGTTAGTGCGCGCGACGGGTTGCAGAATGAGAAAAACGCCACCAATCTCTCGGCAGCAGATAAGGTCACTTATATCAACATGCTTGCCGAAGCTGGATTAACGCGTATCGAGGCGGGAAGTTTTGTGCACCCCCAAGCTGTGCCTGCCATGGCGAATTCGGGCGAAGTCGCCGAACTGTTAAAGCCGACAGAGAAGAAATTCCCCAAGGTGACCTTCTCCTACTTAGTGCCCAACCTTAAGGGGCTTGAACGGGCGAAGATGGCGCAAGCAAAAGAAGTTGCCGTCTTCCTTGCGCTTTCGGAAAGATTTTCGAAGGCGAATATAAACCAGCCAGTAGAGCAATCCTTCCGCGATATCGAGCCGACCATCAAAGCTGCATTGGCCGCGGGCATACGCGTGCGCGGCTATTTGTCCAATGTATTTGGCTATGACAACTACCCTTTCACACCCGATGACGTGGCCAAGCGCAGCAAACAACTGCTCGACATGGGCTGCTATGAGGTATCGCTCGGTGATACGACCGGCATCGGTACGCCGGAGAAAATCATAGCGACTGTCACCGTACTCAAGGCGCATAACGTGCCGCTTGCAAAAGTTTCTATGCATTTCCATGACACATTCGGCACAGCCATTCATAATGTCGAGAAATCGTATGAACTCGGTATCCGTACCTTCGATGCTTCCACGGGTGGCACGGGCGGCTGTCCTTACGCCAACAGCCCGAAAGGTAATCTTGCGTTGGAAGACTTGGTGAATTGGTGCGTCAAACGCGGCCTTACTTGCGATATCGCCAATGCCGCGGCACTAGCACCTGCGGCGGAGTTCATCCGCGGCAAGCTTGGCGAATAATTAGGAGTCAACCGGCACGGGCCTACGGTCATTGCCAACCGCAACATAGACAAACCGCCCTTCGGTAATTTTCGTTTTTCCTTCTGCTTCACGGCTTTCAGCATAGGACTCTACTTTCACGGTAATACTGGTACGACCCACTTTTTCGATATCCGCATAGCACTCCAGACAATCGCCTACAAACATCGGCGCATGAAACTCAATACTATCCACCGCCACGGTGACGATGCGTCTTTTTGCCCGTTTGCGCGCGGGGATGGAGCCCGCCAGATCCATCATGCTCAAAATCCAGCCGCCAAACATATCGCCGTCGGCATTGGCGTCGGCTGGCATAGCGACAATTTTAATCGCAGGCTCCTTGAGTGGTGGTTTCTTGTCCATAGGCTCTCCGTTGGGCAAACGATAGCAGGAAACCAAACGTTTTCTACCTCTCAATTTACCCTGAAAAATACGTGTATAAGGCTTGATTTGGCGCGCACGGCCTCTATGATGCGGCGCTGATTTCGAGGATGTCTATGAACAAAAAAACACCGCTGTACAATGAACATGTCGCTCTTGGCGCCAAAACCTGCCCGTTTGCAGGCTATGACATGCCCATCAACTACGCGTTGGGCGTCATCAAAGAACATGAATGGACGCGTACAAGCGCTGGTCTTTTTGATGTTTCGCACATGGGCCAGGCCATTGTTTCCGGCGAGAAGGCGGCCGAGTTTTTCTCGACCATTACCCCCTCAACCTTTTTCAAGGCCACGCCTTCCATGGCGAAATACACTGTGCTCACCAACGAGGCCGGTGGGATTATCGATGATCTCATCATTACCAAAATGGATGAGAAGAAATTTTTTGTTGTCATCAATGCGGGACGCAAAGAAGTTGATATCGCCTGGATGAAAAAGAACCTGCCCGAGAATGTCATTTTTATGGAACTGGCCAATCACGCCCTCATCGCGTTGCAAGGCCCGAAGGCAGAAGCCGCACTTATCAAAGAAATCCCCGATGCGAATCTAACCGAGCTCGGCTACATGCGTCTGAAGGAAGCCAGCTGGAAAGGTACACCCGTATTTGTAAGCCGCCTTGGCTACACAGGTGAGGATGGATTTGAAATCAGCATCCCGACGGACAAAGCCGTCGCCTTCTGGAAATCGCTACTCACCAATCCTTCGGTTAAGGCGATTGGCCTGGCGGCGCGCGATTCTCTACGCCTGGAAATGGGCTACCCGCTTTATGGTCACGACCTTAATGAAGAAACGACGCCGGTTGAAGCGGGTTTAGGCTGGGTCATCGGCAAAGAACATAAAAGCTTCATCGGCGCCGAGACCATTCTCAAACAACTGGCTGCGGGTGCAGAAAGAAAACGTGTGGGCGTGAAACTCACTGCCGCTGGCATCGCCCGCGAAGGCTCGGATATTTATATGGGCGCCGAGAAAGTAGGCACGCTTACGAGTGGCGGCTTCTCGCCGTCGCTTAAAGCCTCTATCGGCCAGGGCTATATCACGTCAGCCGCCGCCAAGGAAGGTACTGCGGTCGAAGTCGAAGTGCGTGGCAAGCGCATTCCGGCCATCATCGCGCCGCTTGCATTTGTAAAAGCCAGTACCAAGCAATCCGCCAAACCAACTCCTAACCTGAAGAGTGCGTAATATGTCGAACGTTCCTGCCGACCTCAAATATACCGAACAACATGAATGGCTGAAGCTGGATGGTGAAGTTGCCACTGTTGGCATCACCGATTTCGCGCAAGCCGCACTCGGCGACCTTGTCTTCGTCGAACTCCCCACCAAAGGCCGCAAGGTGAAAGCCGGTGAGTCATTCGTCGTGGTCGAGTCGGTAAAGGCGGCGAGTGAAGTCTATGCACCTATCTCCGGCGAAGTCATCGAAGTGAACGCAAAACTTACCGCCAATCCCGAACTTATCAACGGTGCGCCGTATGGTGATGGCTGGATCTGTAAAATCCGTGCCACCGACAAAGGCGAACTCGCCAAGCTACTTGAACCCTCCAAATACGAGGGATTGGCGGCGTAATGCGTTATTTACCACTTACACCTCAAGATCGCAGAGATATGCTCAAAGCCGCTGGCGTAAAATCGGTGGATGATTTCTATATCTCCGTACCCAAAGAGGCGCGGCTGCAAGGTGCCATCTATGATCTGCCCGCGCATCAAGGCGAGATTGAAGTTGAAGCGGCGCTTGCCCGCATGGCAGCAAAGAACCGTCCGGCGGCGAATGGCCCCTTCTTCCTCGGCGCCGGTTGCTACTACCACCATATTCCGGCGAGTGTGGACCATCTTGTCCAACGCTCGGAGTTCCTCACCGCTTACACGCCTTATCAGCCCGAAATATCGCAAGGCACATTGATGGCGATTTTCCAGTTCCAAACGATGATTGCGAATTTGACCGGCATGGATGTGGCCAACGCCTCGATGTATGACGGTGCTACGGCAACGGCCGAAGCGGCGCTGATGGCGCGTCGCCTGAACAAGCGGCCCAACATCCATATCTATGGCGCACTGCATCCGCAATATCGTGAAGTAATCCACACCTATGTACGTAATTACCCCGAGGTCAACATTAAAACCTCGGCGCCGGATTCGGAGGCTTCCTGCGTGATTGTGCAGATGCCTGATTTCCACGGCGAAGTGCCATCGCTCGATACCATCCGCAAACAATGTGCCGAGAATGGCGCGCTACTGATCGTCGTGGTGAATGAGATACTCTCGCTCGGCCTGCTGCCCGCACCAAGCATGGCGGATATCGTCGTCGGCGAAGCCCAATCGATCGGCGTGCCGATGAGTTTCGGCGGGCCCCATTTGGGCTTCTTCGCCTGCAAACAAGAATTTCTGCGCCAGATGCCCGGTCGCCTTTGTGGTGAAACCACCGATAAAGATGGCAGGCGCTCTTATGTGCTAACGTTGGTTGCGCGCGAGCAGCATATCCGCCGCGAGAAGGCGACCTCGAACATCTGCACCAACCAAGGCCTGTTTGCGCTTTCCTTCACCATTCATATGAGCCTGCTCGGCGAACTTGGTTTCAAGAAGCTTGCGGTGCTTAACCATGAACGCGCCTGCGACCTCGCCGACCGTTTGGGCAAAGTGAAGAACGTCAAGCTCACTAATAAAACCTTCTTCAATGAGTTCGTCGTCGAGCTCCCTATCGCAGCTTACGATGCGGTGAAGAAACTAGCCAAACAAAACATCATCGCCGGCTACCCGCTCGAAGGCGGCAAGCTGCTCGTTGCCGCAACGGAAATGACCACACAAGAAGACATCGAAGCGCTCGCACAGGGTCTTGAAGCCGTCTGTGTTGCCTCCAAGCAAAAGGAGGTTGCATGACCAGTCACCTCGATAAAGGCCGCGGCTTGAACGTGGAGGAGAACCTCCTATTCGAAAAAGGTCACACCGGCGCCAGCGGCGTTGACCTTCCCGAACCCAAAGGCACCAAGCTGCGCACCGGTCAAGCTGCGCGCACGAAAGTGGGATTGCCGGAAGTAAGCGAGCCGCAAGTGGTGCGCCATTTCGTACGCCTGTCCAAACTCAATTACGCGATCGATATAGGGCTTTATCCACTTGGCTCCTGCACGATGAAACACAACCCGCGCCTGAATGAAAAAGTCGCGCGCCTTCCGGGCTTCGCGGCGCTTCACCCGTTGCAACCGGAATCGACGATTCAGGGCGCACTGGAGGTCATTTATACGGTGCAGCAATGGCTGTCGAAACTCTCCGGCCTACCGGGCGTGACGCTGAATCCCGCCGCGGGCGCGCATGGCGAATTCGCTGGCATCATGGTGATCCACAAGGCGCATGAAGCCAAAGGTAACGTGCGCAAAACCGTACTGATTCCCGATTCCGCCCACGGCACCAACCCGGCCACGGCTGCCGCCTGCGGCTATGAAACCGTAACCATTCCCTCAACCAAAGACGGCACGGTGGATGTCGACGCGTTCAAGGCGGCGCTGAATGAAAATGTCGCCGCACTCATGCTCACCAACCCGAACACCTGCGGATTGTTTGAGCCACGGGTGAAGGAAGTCGCCGACCTCTTGCACAAAGCGGGCGCCTATTTCTATTGCGACGGCGCGAACTTCAATGCGCTTGTTGGCCGCGTGCGCCCCGCCGATTTCGGCGTGGACGTGATGCATTTCAACCTGCACAAAACCTTCTCCACCCCGCATGGCGGCGGGGGGCCGGGCTGTGGGCCAATTGCCGTTTCAACGGAACTCACCCCGTATTTGCCGGTTCCCAAAATCGTGAAGGAAGGCGAGAACTACCACCTCGTCACCGAGGATAAAAACAGCATTGGTCGCCTCAAAGGCTTCAACGGCCAGTTCGGCATGGCGGTGCGCGCACTCGCCTACATGATGTCGCACGGCGCGGATGGGCTGAAGCAAGTCGCGGAAGATGCCGTGCTTAACGCCAATTATATTCTAAGCCAATTGAAGAACGATTATCACGTCCCCTTTCCCGGTCACTGTATGCATGAATGTTTGCTCACCGACAAATCGCAGAAGGATCAGGGCGTCACGACGAACGACATCGCCAAAACGCTCATTGAATATGGCATTCACCCGATGACGGTGTATTTCCCACTCGTCGTGCAAGGCGCCATGCTGATCGAGCCAACCGAAACCGAAACTAAAGCCTCGCTCGACCATTTCATCGCCATTATGAAGATGATTGCGGCGGAAACAAAGGCAGGCAATGTGGCGGCTTTGCAGGCCAACCCAGTCAGCACCCCGCGCAAACGCCTCGATGAGGTAAAAGCCGCGCGGAATCCGATACTTAAGTGGACGGCGACTGCGGCCTAGCTGGCCTTGCCAAAACCATCAAATCCTTATAAATAACTGCCAGCACCGCTAACCCGAGTGATGCGAGGTTGGCGAATGGCCGCACTACTGGTTTGTGCGCGCATTAGTTTGGTGTCAACGCATCACGTTCTTAACGCTTTGGAGAACGTATGGCACGTAATGCATATCATAGTGACAATAATCCGATGGGCACGGATGGATTTGAATTCGTCGAGTTCGCCTCATCGACGCCGGACCAACTCTCCAGCCTGTTCAAGCTCATGGGCTTCACGCTGGTCGCCCACCACAAAAGCAAGCGGGTATATTTGTACCGGCAGGGTGACATCAACTTCATCCTGAATTGCGAGCCATCGTCGCACGCGGATACATTTTTCCAACAGCACGGCCCATCCGCCAATGCGATGGCCTTCCGGGTGAAGGACGTGAAGCAGGCACTCACCCACGCCAAGAAAAACGGCGCGAAGATTTTCGATAAAGGCAAAGTGGGGCCAATGGAGCTCAACATCCCCGCCATTGAAGGCATCGGCGGCAGTTTGCTTTACCTCGTCGATCATTACGGAGATGCAGGCTCGATTTACGATGTTGATTTCGAGTTCCTGCCCGGCATCGATACGCATCCGAAGGGCGCGGGCCTTACCTATATCGACCACCTCACCCATAATGTGATGCGCGGCAATATGGACCAGTGGGCGGGCTTCTATGAGAAACTGTTTAACTTCAAAGAGATCCGCTACTTCGATATCGAGGGCAAACTGACCGGCCTCAAAAGCCGCGCGATGACCAGCCCCTGCGGCAAAATCCGCATCCCCATCAACGAGTCGTCGGACGACAAATCGCAGATCGAGGAATATCTCAACCAGTATAAGGGCGAGGGCATCCAGCATATCGCGCTCGGCACCGACGATATTTACACCACCGTCGAGAAACTGCGCGAAGGCAACGTCTCCTTCATGAACACGCCGGATACGTATTACGACAAGGTCGAGAGCCGCCTGCCGGGACACGGCGAGGACATGAAGCGCATGCAGAAAAACCGCATCATCATCGACGGCGCGCCGGATTCCGCGCCGGGCAAAGGCGATGGCGGGCTGTTGCTGCAAATTTTTACCAACACCGTGATCGGGCCGATTTTCTTCGAGATCATCCAACGCAAAGGCGATGAAGGATTCGGCGAAGGCAACTTCAAGGCGCTGTTTGAATCGATCGAAGAAGACCAAATCAAACGCGGCGTACTCAAGGAGAGGGCGTGATGAAAGAATGGATTAAATTCCAGCCGCGTGCGGGCAAGACTTCGCTACAGGCGCATTGCGATTTGCCCGAAGGCAGCTACGAGCGCGAGTTCGGCAAGGAGGGTTTTTTCGGGCCGGTCAGCCATATCTATCACCCGCACAAACCAACCGGCTGGGTGAAGTTCGACGGGCCGCTGAAACCCCGCGCCTTCGATTTTACCAAAGCCAAATCGCTTGGTGACTCGCCGTGGAAAGCGACGCCGATATTCTCTAACGCGCACATGAAGTTCCACATCCTGCGCACTTCCGGGAAGATGGACCACCTTGTGTCAAACGGCGACGGCGATGAGTTGCTGTTCGTCCATACCGGCGAAGGCGCACTGTTCTGCGACTTCGGCCACTTGACTTATACGGAGGGTGATTACATCCTGCTGCCGCGCGGGCTGATGTGGCGACTTGAATCGAAGGGCGAATCCATCCTCCTGCTGATGGAAGCGACGAACGATAGTTATAAACTGCCGCATAAAGGCCTGGTTGGTCCCAATGCGATTTTTGATCCAGCGCTGCTGGAAGTTCCGGCGCTCGATAAAGCATTCGAAGCGCAGAAAAACGATAAGGAAACGCAGGTGGTGATTAAGCGTTTGGATAAACTCACCACCCTCACCTATCCGCATAATCCGCTCGATGCGATTGGCTGGAAGGGCGACAATCTGCCGTGCAAAATCAACTGGCGCGAGTTCCGCCCGCTGATGAGTCACCGCTATCATTTGCCGCCCTCGGCGCACACGACCTTTATCGCCAATCGTTTCATCGTCTGCACCTTTGCGCCACGGCTTATCGAAACGGATCCGGGTGCACTCAAGGTTCCCTTCTTTCATTCCAACAACGATTTCGATGAGATTATTTTCTATCACGCCGGCAGTTTTTTCAGTCGCGATAATATCCATCCTGGTATGCTCACGCTGCATCCCGCAGGCTTCCCACACGGGCCACACCCCAAGGCATTCGCCACCGGCGCCAAGGCCGCACGCAAAGAGACAGATGAAGTCGCCGTGATGATCGACACGCGCGATGCGGTTGAGGTGAGCGAACAGGCGAGCAAACTCGAAGATAAAAATTACGCACAAAGCTGGAAGGAATCCGCATGAAATTCGCTTCACTCAAATCAGGCCGTGATGGTGAGCTACTACTCGTCAGCCGTGACCTTAGCCGCGCCGTGCGTCCTGTTGAGATCGCGCACACGATGCAGGAAGCGCTCGATAACTGGAAGAAGACCGCACCCCTGCTGGGTCCACTTTACGACCTGCTCAATGCTGGTCGCGCCGAAGGCCAGTTTCCCTTCGATCCCACAAAATGCGCCGCACCCCTTCCCCGAGCCTATCAGTGGGTGGATGGTTCGGCCTATGTCATGCATGTCGAGTTGGTGCGCAAAGCACGCAATGCTGAGATGCCAGCTAGCTTCTGGACAGACCCACTCATGTATCAAGGTGGTTCGGATAGTTTTATGGGCGCTAATGACGCCATCGAAATCGCGGATGAAGCCTGGGGCATCGACCTCGAGGCTGAAGTCGCCGTGATTACCGACGATGTGCCAATGGGCGTTACGCCCGAAATGGCAATGCAGCATATCCAGCTCATCATGCTGGTGAACGACGTGAGCTTGCGCAACTTGATCCCGAACGAACTCGCCAAAGGCTTCGGCTTTTTTCAAAGCAAGCCCGCAACCGCCTTCTCCCCCGTCGCCGTAACGCCGGATGAACTGGGCAATGCATGGAAAGACGGTAAGCTGCATTTGCCACTGGTATCGCATATCAACGGCAATCTCTTTGGTCGCCCCAATGCGGGTATTGACATGACCTTCAATTTCCAGCAGCTCATCGCTCACGCAGCGAAAACCCGTTACCTCGGTGCAGGCACCATCATTGGTTCGGGCACAGTGGCCAATAAGAATTACGATGAAGTCGGCTCCTCCTGCCTTGCTGAGAAACGCTGTCTCGAGACGATTGCAACCGGTGCGACAAAAACGCCATTTCTCAAGTTCGGCGACACGGTGAAAATCGAAATGTTCGACAATAAGGGCGAGTCGATTTTCGGCGCGATCGACCAGAAGGTCGTGCAATATGCACTGAAAGAGCAAGCCGCATGAGCCTCACCCTCTATGATTACTGGCGCTCGTCGGCGGCTTACCGCGTGCGCATTGCGCTCAACCTGAAGAGTCTGAAGTACGATTCGGTACCGGTGTCGCTCATCAAGGGCGAACAAAATACGGCAACCTACCGCGCACAAAACCCACAAGGTCTGGTGCCAATGTTGGCAAGCGACAAGGGTAGGTTTAGCCAGTCGTTGGCGATTATCGAGTATCTCAACGAAATTCATCCCACTCCACCACTGTTGCCTTCAGATCCCGAAGCAAGAGCGCTGGCGCGCGGCATGGCACACATCATTGCAAGCGACATCCACCCCATCAATAATCTGCGTGTGCAACAATATCTCGCCAGACAGCTTGGTGCGAGTGAAGTCCAGAAGACTGCATGGATTCAGCACTGGATGGCGGAAGGATTTGCCGCGCTCGAAACACTGGTAAAGCAATCGGGAAGTGGCAGAGAATTCTGCCTGGGTGGCACGCCCACAATGGCTGATATCTGCCTTATTCCGCAGATGTATAACGCACGACGTTTCAAACTCGACCTCAACCCCTACCCCACTCTGGTTGCCATTGATGTACATTGTTCGGCAATCAAGGCCTTTGCTGCCGCCCAACCGGAGAAACAAAACGATGCCGCCTAAACACAACATGTGCACGATTATCGAGCCCTTTCGCATCAAGATGACAGAAGCGGTTCCGATCACCAAACACGCCACGCGTGTAAAAAAACTTAAGGCAGCACATAACAATGTATTCCTGCTCAACGCCGAGGATATTACCATTGATTTGCTAACTGATTCGGGCACCGGCGCCATGTCGGCCGAACAATGGGCAGCGCTGATGATCGGCGATGAGTCCTATGCAGGCTCACGCTCATGGCATCGGTTTGAATCCACCCTTAAAGACATCACCGGCTTAAAGCATATTTTTCCCACGCACCAAGGCCGCGCCGCCGAGCGCATCCTTGCCGCCACCCAATTGAGGAAAGGCGATATGGTGCCGTCGAACAGCCATTTCGATACCACCCGCGCCAATATCGAATATGTCGGTGCCGCCGCCGAGGATATGCTTACCAAAACCGGAGAAGACCTTTATTCCGAAGCACGCTTCAAGGGTAATATGGATGTAACAAAGCTTCAGACTTTTATTACCAAACATGGGGTAAAGAAAATCCCGTTTGCTATGCTTACTGTCACCAATAACGGTGGCGGTGGACAGCCTGTCTCGATGGCTAATGTTAAAGCGGTGAAGACCATCCTCAAGAAACACAAGATTCCGTTGGTCATCGACTCCGCGCGTTTTGCAGAGAACGCTTACTTCATCAAGCGCTTTGAAAAAGGCTACGCCAATAAGTCACTCACGCAAATCGCGCAGGAAATATTCAGCTACGCGGACGCGGCAACCATGAGTGCCAAGAAGGATGGTCTCGCCAATATCGGCGGGTTCCTAGCCTGCAATTCAGACAAGTGGGCGGACGAATTTCGTAACCTTCTCATTCTTACCGAAGGCTTTCCAACGTACGGTGGGCTGGCCGGGCGCGACCTTGAAGTCATCGCCGTTGGCTTACGTGAAGCGCTCGATTACGACTACCAACATTATCGCCACGCCACGGTGGAGTATATGGCATCGCGACTCATCAAGGCGGGCATACCCATCGTGCGCCCCGCAGGCGGGCACGCGGTATTCCTTGATGCCGCCGCTTTCTGCTCGCACCTTAAGCCCAGCGCTTTTCCTGGCATCGGGCTTATCAACGCGCTCTATCTGGAAGGTGGCGTCCGTGCCGTCGAGTTAGGCAGTGCGATGTTCGGGCGCTACCAATCTGGCAAGGAAATCCCTGCCAAACGTGAGCTGGTGCGGCTCGCTTTTCCCCGCCGCGTCTACACGCAGAGCCATTTCGACTACGTGATCGAAGTGTTAGAGAAAGTCTGGCGCGAGCGCAGGAAAATACCCACCCATCACATCACCAAGCAAGCACCGTTCTTGCGCCACTTCACCGCCCATTATGCGGTAGCGAAGAGCTAGCTATACTTCTTTTTCTTGCGATCATCCTCAAGCCCATCCCAGAATACGGCAACAGCTTCCAAGATTTCATGGCCACCTTGGAAGAATTTGTCCGCATCGAAATCGTCGACGAAATAGGCTTCTTCAAGTTCGTCCATCACGTGGGCAGCGTGCTGGCCTTCCACCCGGTTATGCCAGGTGAAGAAAGCAAGCTTCAAGTTGGGGATGCGTTTTTCACGAATCTTGAGAAGCCCGTCTTCAAGGTCCTGCCAGAAACCGGCGGCTGCCCAGTTCTCGACCGCAAAGCTTGCACCCTCGGCAAACATCGGGTCTTCTGAACCGTAGGTGCGATTAAGCTCGTCGCAAAAATGCAGCGTGTTTTTGGTACCATGACGGCGCTTGCCGAGATCGTTGTAGCCGAGGCCGATGGCCTCACCCACGCCAAGCATCCATTCATAGTGCGCCGCACGGTGTTTATAGATCGAACCTTCAACGCTGCCCTCGATATTCACCAACGCCGGATCGCCTTCGATGTCTTTGTCGCCGCTAGTTTTGCCAGCGGAGGCTGTATCAGGACGTTGCTTTTTATAAACAACGCCAAGCTCGTTCATCAGAATTTCTTTGCCTGCGCGCATTTGGTCAAGGCTCGGCGCATTGATGACTTTCAAAAGCTGCGCGATCAGGAACAGGTTTGAAAACACCGAGAACTGGCGGAAGAAATGTTTGAGCTCATCGTCCGACACTTCGCCTTTGGCGAACCATGTGGTGTAGGGGTTATGCTGAATAATACGGTGTGACAGAAGATCGCGATTCACCCGATCGAGGAACGCGTTGAAATCATCGACCTGTTTTCTGGTGAGTTCGCCCCTGGCAAAACGCTCTTTGATTCCCGGGGAAATAGCGAGCTTGGTGGTGTGGACTACCGAAGCAGCCGCGTGCATGGCGGACATGGAATACTCCATAAATAGGGTTGCTGCGTAAGCAGAAGGTGGTCAGTTTAGGCGGGATTCGGACGGCAATCAAGGGGCTGGGCGGCCTATTTTGCGGTGAATTCGCGCTTTCTTAAACCCTAGGAGTTCGCTAAGGAATGCGCCATGACCGTTTCCCTTGCTGTCCTCCGTTCGCGCGATTTCCGCCTGATGCTGGGTGCCCGCATGCTGGCGATGATGGCGCTTGTGGCACAGGATGTTATCATCGGTTGGCAAGTTTATTCCATCACACGCGACCCGTTCATGCTGGGTCTGGCTGGCCTCGTCGAGGCTCTTCCCGCAATCGCCTGCGGACTATTTGCCGGGCACGTGGTCGATAACAGCCGCCCACACCGCATCTATATACTGTGCCTAGGCGCACTCGCACTCAATGCATTCATACTGCTACTGACAGGCGGCGGACTGCTATCGGTGGTTGAAGGCCATACGCTGCTCTTTCTGTTTGTTGGCGTGTTTTTCTCAGGACTCGCACGCAGCTTCATTATGCCCGCCTCCTTCGCCATATTGCCGCAGCTGGTGCCGCGTACGCAGTTTCCTGCTGCTTCCGCATGGTTTTCTTCCGGCTTTCAAATGGCGGTGATCGCCGGTCCTGCCGTTGCCGGACTTATTTATGGTGGCTATGGCGTCACCGCCGCATGGATCATGCCCTGTACCATTTTCTCAGCGGCACTGGTACTGGTCTTCGCCATGAGCAAAAAGACACGGGATTATAAAAGCAGCCAAAAGCGTGAGCCAACGCTACAAAGCATCAAGGCGGGATGGCGATTTATCTGGCGCGATAAAACGCTGCTATCGGTGATGATAATCGATATGTTTGCTGTGCTGTTTGGAGGTGCCGTTGCCATGCTGCCCGCCTATGCGCAGGAAGTATTGCATGTTGGCTCGGAAGGCTTGGGCGCACTACGCGCGGCTCCCGCGCTCGGTGCCATCGTCACCGCCTTGTTTCTGGCATTAAGGCCATTCAAGGTAGTGCATGCATCAACGTTATTAAAAGTCGTTGCCGGATTTGGCGCCTGTATGATCGGCTTCGGCTTGAGCACTGATTTTACCCTCTCCATGCTGTTTTTGGCCTTAAGCGGTGCCTTCGATAGCGTGAGTATGGTGATCCGCTCGACCATCATGCAGCTGCTGACGCCCGATACGATGCGCGGGCGGGTGGCAGCACTCAATGGCATGTTCATTATTTCCTCCAATGAAATTGGCGCGTTCGAATCGGGCACGGCAGCCAAACTGATGGGCCTTGTACCCTCAGTGGTATTTGGCGGGGCGTGCACTTTGCTGGTCGTGGCCACGACAACACTGTTTTTTCCGCAGTTGCGTCGTACCAAAATCGATGCGAATAAGGTTCCACTATGAACGAAATTGATCGCCTCGTTGCCGGATATAAACGCTTCCACCAGAAATACTTTGTGGAGGATGGTGACGTCTATCGCAAGCTTGCCGACGGTCAATCGCCAAGTGTTGCCATGATCGCCTGCTCGGATTCGCGGGTGGACCCTTCCATCCTGACCGGCGCCGAGCCGGGCGAACTGTTCGTCGTCCGCAACGTCGCCAACCTCGTGCCGCCGTATCAGCCCGATTTCAACACCTATCACGGCACTTCGGCCGCGCTTGAATTTGCAGTGACCGGTCTTGGCGTCAGCCATATCATCGTGCTCGGGCACAGCAAGTGCGGTGGCATCCGCGCACTGATGGAACAACCGGAAATACCGGAGACACAATCCTTCGTGCAATCATGGATGGGCATCGCCGCCGATGTGAAGAAGGACATACTTCACCACCACGCCCATCTCGAAATGGATGTGAAGGCGCATCTGTGCGAGCGCAAGGGCATCGAGCGCTCGCTGGCCAACCTTTCTACTTTCCCCTGGATCAGCGAGCGGCAGGCGAAAAACACGCTCAAACTCCACGGCTGGCATTTCGACCTCGACCAGGGACTCATCTCCGAATACCAGACCGGCGGCAACTGGGTGGTGCTGGATTAGGTCGATGACTCAATGATCGACCTGTTGCAATCGCCACCAAACCCACTAGCATCCCACTATGAAATTCTTGCGCAGCTTGTATGGACAGGTTTTAATCGCCATCGTCATTGGTGTGCTCCTCGGCCATTTCGCGCCGGAGCTCGCGGTAAAAATGAAACCGCTGGGCGACGGCTTCATCAAACTCATCAAAATGATGATCGGCCCGATTATTTTCTGCACCGTCGTCGGCGGCATCGCCTCGATGGGCAGCATGAAGGAAGCGGGAAGAATCGGCATCAAAGCGCTGGCCTATTTCTTTACACTCACGTTTGTTTGCCTCGCCATCGGGCTGGTCGTAGCCCATGTCTTCCAGCCGGGCGCGGGTATGAATATCGATCCTGCCACGCTCGATCAGTCGGCGGTCGCGGCCTATACTGGCGGTGCACCGAAAACCAATTCGGTTGCCGAATTCGTGCTGCATATCATCCCTAAAACGGCGGTCGATGCTTTTGCCAGCGGTGAAATTCTGCAGGTGCTCCTCTTTTCACTTCTGTTCGCGGGAGCGGCGACGGCCTTGGGTCCGAAGGGAAAACCCGTCGTTAAATTTGTCGAGGACATATCGCACTATTTCTTTGTGATCATTGGCTTCATTATGCGGCTGGCGCCGTTGGGGGCGTTTGGGGCGATGGCCTATACTATCGGCCAGTATGGTGTCGAAACCCTGATTCCGTTGCTGAAACTTCTGCTTAGCTTCTACGCGACATGCATCACCTTCGTTTTTGTTATCCTGGCTGGCGTAATGCGTTGGACGGGGCTGAGGATTTTCAAGTTTCTTGCTTATATCAAGGAAGAGATATTTATTGTGCTGGGCACATGCTCATCGGAAACCGTATTTCCGCGCATGGTGGATAAGCTTGAAGCACTTGGTATCAGCAGGCCGGTTGTCGGCATGGTGCTTCCCACCGGCTATTCCTTCAACCTCGACGGCACGGCGATTGCCCTCACCTTGTCCGCCATGTTTCTCGCACAAGCCACCAATACCGAGGTCACGTTCGGTCAGCAGATGCTGCTGCTCGGTGTCATGATGCTCACCTCCAAAGGGGCGGCGGGCGTGGTCGGCACGGGGTTTGTCGTACTTACCGCCACGCTGGCGTCACTGGACATTATCCCCGTAGCCTCGGTGGCGATCATCCTTGGGGTGGATCGTTTTATGTCGGAAGGTCGGGCAGTTACCAATCTGATCGGCAACGGCGTGGCGACGATTTTTATGGCCAAATGGGAGGGCGCACTTGATGTGAAAAAAGCGCAAGCTATCCTGAGTGGCAAGAAAGCGCCCGCACTCGAGACGGATTAGTGATTATTTGCTAGTAATGGTTAATAATTTCGCGTATCCACGCGCGCCATGACAGCACTGAGAAACATCGCCATTATCGCCCACGTCGATCACGGCAAAACCACGCTCATCGACCAGATGCTGCGCCAGGCCGGGACTTTCCGCGCAAATCAACAGGTTGCCGAACGGGTAATGGACTCCAACGACCTTGAAAAAGAGCGTGGAATCACCATTCTTGCCAAATGCACCTCGATCCAGTGGAAAGAGACCCGTATCAACATCATCGACACGCCAGGCCACGCCGATTTCGGCGGTGAGGTCGAACGTATCCTAGGCATGGTCGATTCCGTGCTGCTGCTGGTCGACGCTGCCGAAGGCCCGATGCCGCAAACCAAATTCGTGCTGATGAAAGCGCTAGCATTAGGTTTGCGCCCCATCGTTATCATCAATAAAATCGACCGGACGGACGCCCGCGCCGACGAGGTGCTCAACGAAGTGTTCGACCTGTTCGTCGCACTCGATGCCAACGACGCCCAGCTCGACTTCCCGGTCATCTACGCTTCAGGCCGTAACGGCTGGGCAGTCAAAGATTTGAACGACGCGCGCGAGAACCTGCATGTTATCATGGAAGAGGTGGTGCGCTACGTCGAAGCGCCGGACGCCGATCCGGATGCTACGTTTGCTTTTCTTGTTACCCTCATCGAGTCCGACAACTTCCTCGGCCGCGTACTCACTGGCAAAGTGGAAAGCGGCACCGCCAAAGTCGGTATGCCGGTGAAAGGCCTACGCCTCGATGGCACCGTCATCGAGCAAGGCCGCATCACCAAGCTGCTTTCCTTCGACGGTATTGAGCGCGTGCCAGTGAACGAGGCCGAAGCCGGATCTATTATCTCCATCGCAGGTTTGAGTGAAACCACAGTGGCTGACACGGTCGGCGCTATCGAGCTTAACTCGCCGTTGCGCGCCTTACCGATTGATCCGCCCACCATGGCCGTCACCATCGGCGTCAACGACTCACCGCTGGCCGGCACCGAAGGTACTAAAGTTACTTCGCGCATGATCCGCGACCGTTTGTTCAAAGAAGCAGAAAGCAACGTCGCTATTACCGTCAAAGAAACCTCGCGCGCTGATTCGTTCGAAATCGGCGGCCGCGGTGAATTGCAACTCGGCGTGTTGATCGAAACCATGCGTCGCGAAGGGTTCGAACTTTCCGTCTCCCGCCCGCGCGTACTGTTTTCAACAGATGCAAACGGTGCCCGCCTCGAGCCGATGGAAGAAGTGCAGGTGGATGTCGACGAAGAGCATTCCGGCATCGTGGTCGAGAAACTCTCGCTACGCAAAGGCAACATGATCGATATGCGCCCATCGAGCGGCGGAAAAGTACGCATGAAATTCCTCATCCCCGCGCGCGGCATGATCGGCTATCAGGGCGAATTCATGACCGACACGCGCGGCTCGGGCGTGCTCTCGCGCATTTTCCACGGCTATGGCCCCTACAAAGGCGATATCGCCGGGCGCAGGAATGGCGTGCTTATCAGTAATGCTACCGGTGTTGCGGTTGACTATGCGCTGTGGAACCTTGAGGAGCGCGGCTTCCTGATTATCCCGGGCGGGGTGAAAATTTATCAGGGCATGATCATCGGCCAACATAGCCGCGACAACGACCTTGAAGTCAACGCGCTGAAAGCCAAGCAGCTCACCAACATCCGCACCACGAGCAAAGACGAAGCCGTACGCCTGACACCGCCACGCATACCAACACTCGAGCAAGCGATTGCCTATATCGAAGAAGACGAGCTGATGGAAGTCACGCCAAAAACCATCCGCCTGCGCAAGCGCGAGCTCGACCCCACCGCGCGCAAACGCACCGACCGCGCCAAAGAAGCAGCGAACGGCTAGTTATTCAAAATACTCTTCGCAATCGCTGCAGCCTGTACCCTGAGTTCGGGCACAGCGGTGGATTCTAAAAACTGTCCAGTCATCAGCGAGCCGGTGGCATAAAGCGCCGGATAGGCCTCGCCAAACACGCGGTAATGCGGGTCGGCAGCGAGGCCAATACCGCAGGGCGGAATTTCTGCCAGCTTGTCGGCAAGCAGTTGCTTCAACAGATTATGCGCCGTCTGCTGCAGGCGTAATTCCGGCCCGATGCAATTGATGATGGCGGACGGGTAGATCACCTGCGGCACGCCGTGGCCGTTGGTAACGGTCAGTTTGGCTCTGCCGTCCTCCATCGCTGCTTCGAACTTGCGGCTTGAGAGCACGCGCAAATGCCCATCGGCAATTTCATCCGTCAGTTTCTGTACGATCTGGGGCGCCATGCGATGACGATGCACATTCCAGTAAGGCAGCAGCCGCGCAAAGAATCGCTGCTGCTCGTGGGTCGATAGTTTCTGCCACAGTCGCTGGGTATAAGGGCGAAGCCCATCGATCACCGCGCGCCAATCGCCGCCCTTCGCCTGATGCTCGGCGATGGCGCGGGCAACACGGCGCATGAGGCTCGCCAACGATGTGTGCGCAAGCAGTGCATCCTTATCCCACACATACTCAACCACCGCCTCGATATGCGGCTGCGGTAATAATCCCCGCCGAGAAATGGCGATGATCGGCCCGCCGTAAGCTGCTTTCTTTAGGCTGAGCATCATATCGACGGAGGTAAGCCCGGTGCCGAGAAGCACCACAGGTCCTTCGCTTTTTACCGCTTTATCGAGTACGCTTGCACTCCACGGATTTTGGATGACAAAACCAGCGTCAAGCTCACGCAAGGCCGGGCGGCTCTCATTGCCGGTAGCAAGTACAACCTGATCCACCGCAATTGCGTCGCCACGCTCAGTCAGCACCGATAGTGGCTTACCCGACATGATCCGTGACGCCGTTGCCACCACGAGTTTGATATCAATTTCTTTCTCCGCAGCAAGCTCCTGTGTCTGCTGCCAGATAGCGCTGAGATACTCGCCATAAAGCATGCGTGGTGCGAAGTCGTTAGCGCCCAACGTCGTGGTTAGTGTATGCGCGGCCGCGGCATATTTTCCCGCATCACTTTGCAGCCAGCGAACAAAATGTGCCGGATTATCGGCGAATGCGCTCATATTGCCCGCGCGGACATTGAGCAGATGCTCCGGGTTGATCGTGCCGTAAGCAAGTCCTTTGCCGCTTAGATCACTGGCGATGATATACAACGTGAGCGGGCCAGTGGCCACGCGCACCAGATTCGCCGTGGCCATGAGGCCGGAAAAACCAAACCCGATGATGGCAATGCGCATTAAACGGAATAGTCGAGATAGGCGGCGTCCGCAGGCGCCCGGGGTGCTTTAGCGGCGCGGCCTTTGATGACCCCGTAGATTTTCTCAATCTTGCGGCTGGCCGTATGCGTCATCAGGAACGGGAAAATCCCGTGAATTAGAATCACCGCTGAAACCAAAGCAAAGCGCGACGCCATGCTCAGCGTGAACCATAGATGCTCACCATACGTCTCACCGGTTTCGTGCGGATGTGCGGTAAAGCTTTGGCGAAAATGGTCACGCAGAGCGCGGCATGTTGCTTTCATATCCATGGCAAGGAATTTAGCCCCAAGGGCTATAAGCCGCAATCGGATTATGGCGCCTAGAGCGAAGGCCGTTGTTCGCCGTGTTCCCTAGCCTTCACGCGTTCGTGCTCAAGTCGCTCGATATGGCTCATTTCGGATTCATCCTGCAATGTTCTCGCTTCCTTCGCCGTTTTATACGCGCGCATGCCGGTAGCGATCGTAGCGCCCGCAACCGCAATCACCGTTGCCGGTGTTCGATATTTATTCATAATGGCTTTGTTCTTATTAACAATCTCCGTGGTAAATGACGCTACCTTATCCAAGGTACGGGTAAATTTTTGCGCGGTTTTATGTATGTTGCGCTCGCCGCGGCTAATACGTTCCTCGATTTCCTCAAAAAGACTCCCGTAGCGTGCAATATGCGCATCGGGGAACGTCCCTTTTATCTCCTTGAGTCGGTCAAAGAGTTGATGGCGCGCCTGTTCCTGTGTGATACGACCGCTTTTAAGACCTGTCTCTAACTCATTGCGTAATGCTTCAAGTTCAGCGAGACCCTGAGAGAATCCATTAGGGGCTATACCACTTAGTGGCCTAATGTTTAGTGTGTTTATACCAGTATTTCAGTCGGGTTAGCAACTGTTGGTGGTTGCCTCCATTGAAGCGCCACTCGCACTCCTTCAGAAACCAGTAAAAATTCTGCTGCTTGATAC
>JANNSK010000022.1:0-26206 GCA_031402515.1 Alphaproteobacteria bacterium
CAGCTGCAGCAAGGCTGCCATTATAAGTTTTTGTCACATCCGAGGTGCTGATGGTCAGGTTGGCCTGATTGATCGTGCTCGTTGTGTTGTTAGCGTAGGTAACGTTGTAGTTATTGCCCGAGTTGCCATCATCAACCGTTACGCCACTCACCGTTACCGTCTTATTCCCTGTACCCGCGTTGGCATTGGTGAACGCAAACGCGCCGCCCGATATACTATCAAGCACGCTACCGTTGCTGGCATTGGTGAAGAGTGTGCCTGAAGTCACCGCTGCCGTGCCAGCTGCAGCAAGGCTGCCATTATAAGTTTTTGTCACATCCGAGGTGCTGATGGTCAGGTTGGCCTGATTGATCGTGCTCGTGGTGTTGTTAGCGTAGGTAACGTTGTAGTTATTGCCCGAGTTGCCATCATCAACCGTTACACCACTCACCGTTACCGTCTTATTCCCCGTGCCCGCATTGGCATTGGTGAACGCAAACGTGCCGCCCGAAATACTATCCAGAACGCTGCCGTTGCTGGCATTAGTGAAGAGCGTGCCGGAAGTCACTGCCGCCGTGCCAGCAGCAGCAAGACTGCCATTATAAGTTTTAGTCACATCCGACGTGCTGATGGTCAGGTTGGCCTGATTGATCGTACCCACTGCACCACTAACGTTACCGCTGTTGGCAACCTGATAACCATACACCGTCACTGCGCCATTGGTAGCGTCTGCAGTCAACCCCGTGACGGACACTGTTTTGCCAGTGCCAGCATTCGCAGTATCATACGTGCCAGAAGTTTCGTTGCTGAGCGTTACCGTATCGCCATCAATGTTGCCGGAGAGATTATAATTTGCCGCAGAAAGCGTAGCAGCAAGCGTGCCGTTATAGGTTTTACTCACCGTGCCGGTCAGTGTTGGCGTGATGGTGGGGGCAAGCGCATGGAGAAATCCGTTGCCGGTGCCGAGCACCGTATCGCCGTATGATGCATCATATTGTTTAAAGGCGTAGGTCAGTCCGCCTTTTGTATCTGTCAGCGGACTGGCGGAATATACAAGCCAACGACCACCAACGCCGGTTTGCAGCGCAGTGGCACTAAAGCTATTCACGAAATTGTTGGATGTGGTGAGTGTCAGCGGCGTGCCGGTAGTGCCCGAAACCGTCACTTGGCCATTCACCGTCAAATCACCGCCCAGTGCACGCGCAAGAAGGCTGCCCGTCGACACGGTGCCCAGCGAAAGCGCGTTGGCATCGGCGATACTTACCGCGCCGCCTGCGGTGAGCGTGAGATCGCCGGTAAGGTCATTCAAGGCGTTCGTTGCAGTAATCGTAGTACCCGACGACAAGTCAACAACTCCGCCGGTAATTTGGCCGGTGTATGCTTGAGCGCCCGTCGTAGTGAATGTGTTACCCGTACCGAACGTCACCGTTCCGGCGCTGGTAATCGATGCCACCGTCTCGCTAAAACTGCCGAGGTTAAACGTCGCGCCAGAAGCCACTGTGAGTGCCGACGTATTGGCAATACGATCCGCTGCACCCAGGGTGAGTGTGCCGACATTGACCGCTGTAGTACCAGTATAGGTATTGGCGCCCGCGAGCGTAAAGATACCGCTGCCAACTTTGGTAAGACCGCCTGAACCGCTGATGAAACCAGAGTAAGTTGTACTGGCGGCATCGCCAGTCGTGAGTGTATTGCTACCCAGCGTTACTTCGCCGCCAATGGCACCGGCGCCGGCCAGCGAGCCAATCGTTTCGTTGCCAGCAAGCGCAAGATACACGCCTGCCGTATTGGCCAGAGATACAGCGCCTGTATCGACAATTGCCGATCCGCCGGAGAGCCCAAGAGTACCCACATTCACCGTCGTCGTGCCGGTATAGGTATTGGCACCGGAAAGTTGCAGCGTTCCTGCGCCCGCCTTGGTGAGGCCGCCAGTGCCGGAAATGATGGCACTGATTGTCAGATCATCCGCCGCGCCGGAGGAATTGTTGATAGTAAAAGTACGCGTCGAGCCACCAAGGTCAAGGTTGCCGCTGATGGTTGAACCCAGCGGGTTGTTGGTGCTGGTATAGGTAACGTTACCGGCGAGAGTGAGTGTGCCGGCACCAGTTGCAACGTTGTTGGTTGAGGTAGAAGTCGCCGCCGCCCCGCCGAAGGTCAGCGAAGCAACCGTCTGGTTAAATCCGTTGAGATCGAACAGTGCTGTAGCACCGACGCTGGTAGAGTTCACCGTCATGGTTTTGGCACTGTTTAGCGCGCTATTGACACCGAGCTTCAATGTACCATTGTTGACAATGGTGGCGCCCGCATAGGTATTCGCGCCAGAGAGTGTTAGCGTACCGGTGCCAGTTTTGGTGAGGGCGCTCGCAGTCGATGTGCTGCCATTGGCAATCACACCGGTGATGTTCGTATTCCCCGTACCAGCAATCGTCAGCGTGCGGTTGGTGGCACTGTTGGCGATATCCACCGCACCGAAAGTAGTTGTGCCGCTATTGTTATTGGTAAGCGTAATGTTGCCAGCAGTGTTCGAGAAAACGCCATTGAAAATGAGGTCGGAAGTGCCAGCGATAAAGCTTGCCGCAGCATGGGTGATCGCGTTGGCCAGCGTGCGCGTGGAACCGTTACCCCGGATCGTACCCGCATTCAAAATCAGAGTGCCGGTGCTGAGCGCCGAATCATTGCCAACCTCGATGGTACCGGCGGTGAGCGTGGTGGTGCCGGTATAGGTATTGGCGGCATTCAGCACCAGCGTGCCCGCACCCGCTTTGGTGAGTCCGAAGCCAGTACCAGAGATGATGGCATCAACCGTAAGTTCTGCCGTGGCGGTAGTTGAATCGTTGATAGTAAAAGTACGTGTGGCGGAACCGAAATCAAGATTGCCGCTCAAGGTCGATCCCAGAGGATTGCCGGTATTGGTCAGGGTGACGTTGCCGCCGAGCGTAAACAGGCCTGCACCGGTGGTGACGTTGCTGGTCGAAGTCGTCGTGCCCCCGGTACCGCCGAAGGTCAACGTGCCGATCGTTTGGTTGAATCCGGCAAGATCGAACAATGCGGTGAGGCCTGCACCATTGGCATTCACGGTAACGTTCGTATTGGTGCCGGTACCAAATGCGTTATTGGCGCCGAGTTCCACAGTACCGTTATTGACCGTCAGCGTATCCGCAGCCGTCGCCCAACTTGCTGCAGCGCTGAGGAATTTAAGGATGCCAAGACCGGTTTTGGTAATCGTGCGCGCAACTCCACCATCCGTCAGCGCACCGAGATTCAGTCGCGATCCGCTTCCAGCACTGAAGGTCGGGTTACCAGTAAAAGTGGTGGCACCGAAGGTAAGCCCGGCCGTACCGCTGGTGATGTTGCTACCGGCACTGGTGGTAAGGGTGAATGTTCCCTGCGATAACGTGCCAAGCGTATGGGTCACCGCCGCACCCGAGGTAAGACGATCGGTTGTGACCGTGGTTGCCGCCGTAACGGTCGTGTTGCGGCCGAAATTAGTATCGGAATCCGCCGCCAATGCCAGCGTGCCGCCACCAAGACTGAGCACGCCAGCACCCAACGCGCTTGCGTTGGTTGCCCGCAAAGTCCCCGCACTTAATGTCGTCGTGCCATCATAGGTGTTCACGCCATTCAGTACGAGCACGCCCGCACCTGCTTTGATGATCCCAACACCGGTTCCGGAAACAATGGCATCAATGGTCAATTCCGCGGTGCTGTTCGTCGAATCACCGATGGTAAAGGTGCGTGTACCCGCCCCGAGATTAAGGTTGCCGGTGATCGTTGAACCCAGCGGGTTGTTGGTGTTGGTGAACGTCACGTTGCCGCCCAGTGTCAAGGTACCTGCACCGGTTGCAACGTTGTTGGTTGAGGTAGAAGTCGCCGCCGCACCACCGAAGGTCAGCGAAGCAACCGTCTGGTTAAACCCATTGAGATCAAACAGTGCTGCAGCACCGACGCTGGTGGAGTTCACCGTCATGGTTGTGGCACTGTTTAGCGCATTGTTGACGCCGAGCTTCAATGTACCATTATTGACAATGGTGGCGCCCGCATAGGTATTCGCGCCAGAGAGCGTCAGTGTGCCGGTGCCGGTTTTGGTGAGTGCGCTCGCAGTCGAGGTGCTGCCATTGGCAATCACGCCGGTGATATTCGTATTACCCGTACCAGCAATCGTCAGCGTGCGGTTGGTGGCACTGTTGGCGATGTTGACGTTGCCGAAGGTAGTCGTGCCACTGTTGTTGTTGGTCAGTGTAACGTTGCCAGCAGTGTTTGAGAAAACACCATTGAAAATGAGGTCGGAAGTGCCAGCGATGAAGCTGGCCACCGCATGGGTAATGGTATTGGCCAGCGTGCGCGCTGTACCGTCGCCTTGAATGGTTCCACCATTCAGCGTGAGTGTGCCAGTGCCAAGTGCGTTATTGTGCCCAACCTGAATGGTGCCAGCAGTTAAGGTTGTTGCACCCGCATAGGTGTTGTTGCCGTTGAGGTTCAGCGTACCGGCGCCGCTCTTGGTGATGGCACTGGCGGTCGAGGTGCTGCCATTGGCAATAATGCCGTTGATGGTCGTGGTGCCGGTGCCGGCAACCGTGAGGGTGCGGTTAGTAGCGCTGTTCGAAAGATTGACGGCGCTGAACGTGGTAGAACCGGTATTATTAACAGTAAGTGTGTTGTTGTTGGTATTCGTCAGTGTACCGTTGAATGTCAGATCAGACGCGGTGCCGCCGATGGTTGTTGCTGCCGTGAGCGATACAGTATTACTCAATGTACGCGCACTACCATTGCCACGAAATGTTCCGCCACTTAAGGTGAGGGTACCTGTTCCCACCGCACTATTATCGGCAATCTCGAGCGTGCCAGCCGTGATAGTCGTCGCGCCAGCATAAGTATTCGCGTTGTTCAGATAGAGCGTGCCGGTGCCGGATTTACTTACAGCGCTGGCAGTGGAGGTGCTGCCATTGGCAATCACGCCGGTAATCGTGGTATTGCCGGTACCGCCGAAGGTGAGAGTACGGTTGGTGACGCTGTTGGAAAGATTCACCGCACTGAAGGTGCTGCCACCACTGTTATTGTTAGTGAGTGTAAAGGCACCGGTATTTGTTAGTGTGCCATTGAAGGTAAGCGCTGAACTGCCACTGAGGGTGCTGTTGTTCGCCAACGTCACGGCATTCGATAGCACGCGGGCAGAGCCATTGCCTTGAAGGGCACCTGCATTAAGGCTTAAGGTGCCGGTGCCCACGGCGGTATCGCTGCCAAGCTGAATCGTGCCCGCAGTCAGCGTCGTCGTACCACTATAGGTATTGTTACCGTTGAGGATAAGCGTGCCGGTGCCGGTGCTCTTGGTGATGCCGCCCGTGCCGCTGATGACACCGGCGACCGTCGTGGTGCCAGTTACGTTGAAAGTGGTTAAGCCACCCGTGGTGGCTATGTTTCCGATCGTGTTGGTAGCAGCACCGGTGGTGGTGATGTTCAGTGCGCCACCATTGAGCGTGATCGTGTCGTTCGTATCCAGCATGGTGAAGCCGCCAGCGCCCGTGCTGAAGGTCACGGTGCGGCCACCATTTTGTGCGAGGTTCAGATTGTCATCGGCAAGATCGTTGATGATGAGGCTGTTGGTTGAAGTCAGCGAGATGTTCGTGGTGGCTGCAATCCCCTGCAGCTCGGATTCATAAATCGTGGTGGGTCCAGCATCGCCGCTAGCAATCGTGCCCGCGACACCCGAAGGATTGCCGGCGAAGGTGCCCGTACCATCGGCCGCGCTGTCGGTTGTGCCGTTGGCGATAACGATATTGGCAGGGTCAAGCAGCAGCATGCCGACTTCACCAAACGCTGCCGTTGTATCCACATGGCCTTTGAAGGTCAGGTATTGCTTGCCGGAAACTTCGACAAACCCGCCATTGCCGGAGATTGCACCACCGCGCGCATAGACATCGCCGTAGAACTTGGTGAGATGATCCGCCCAGACGGTGACCATGCCGCCGTCACCTTCTGAAACCGCATCGGCAAGAATCAGCGCACTCCCTACATAGGTTTGCATCGCGGTTGGTGTCGTTCCTTGCCCGTAATATTCACCGCCGACGCGTAAGATACCGCCGCCGAAATCGCCACTGACATCCAGCACGCTATCGTCGAGTACGCTGACCTTGTCGGCCAGCACTTCAATCGTGCCGCCCTTCTCGCCTGCCGCATAGCCGGAAGCATCAAGTATCGCAGCAATGCGCACTTCACTGCTACCGGATTTCTTACCCTTGTCGGCAAACTGATTATTTTTGACCGCATTGCTTCCAGCGGCGGAGATAATGATCTCGCCATTTCTCTTGCCAACGCTGAGCGCTTTGACCCTACCCTTCACGTCAATCAGACTGTTGACGATGTTCTTGCCGGACGCAGCGGTCAGCACGATTTTACCGCCATCCGCTTCAATCGTACCGGTGTTGCTCACGAGTTGAGAGGTGACTTTATCACTCACGGCAACTTCAAGTAGGCCGTCGCCATACAAATCCACCGTCGCCGTATCACCTGATGCCAGATGCACTTTCCCCACCCGCGCATTGATCACGCCATGGTTGGCGACTTGCGGAGCAACGAACCCGACTAAGCCGGCCTCCCTCGCCGTGATCGTCCCACGGTTGACAATTTCCGCATTCGGGTTGCCGGGCTTGTCGAAAACCAGCTTACCCTTCATGAGATTCTTGTTGGTGATGTCGGCCGACGTTGCGATGATGCCGTTTACATCCACCGCGCTGCCTTCACCGAAGGCCACTCCGTTCGGGTTGACGATGACGACATTGCCATTCGCCACGACCTTACCTTCGATCGTGCTCGGCTTGTAGTCGTTGACGCGGTTAAGCGTCAGGGATTTTGCGCTGGGCTGATAGAACTCCACCTTCTCCGGCGGCGCGATGTCAAAACTGCGCCAGTCGATGACGGCCTTCTTGCTGGTCTGATGGATGTCAAGATTGAGGCCGGATTCGCTAATGGTGGCTTTTCCGGCACTCACCACACCACCTTCCGGATTGGCAAAGGCGATACCCCGCAACGCACACAGGGACGCAGTCGCCAAGATAATGAACCTTAACGAATAGACGCACTCACGGCGTGAAGTCTTCCTGATTTGTAACATCAAACTGCCTGTTTGAAGTGTACACTATAAGCAGCACACTTTCCTTAATTTTCGTTATTATTTGGTGCCTTAAGAGTACAATATACAGGAAGTGTGTTAATATTTCGTTACTGTCGGCCAGGTTAGCCGGGTCCCTAAAATACTTAGAAACCTTTAGACAATTGCAGCAATACCCGCGGACCCTTGTCGCTCACCCCATAAATGGGGTCGTTGGCAGGTTTTGTGAGCGGGAAGGCAATGCCCAAATTGCCCTGAATCAGGTGTGATCCAGCAAATCGTAGCCCCGCGCCCGCGGAACTTCCTGAGGCACTGGGCTGACCGGTACCTTCGCTCCAGACCTTGCCGATATCATAGAACGCGTAGGGCGTGGCGCTGATCGGATCCCCCATACTGATGCCGCCATAGCGCAGTTCAAACGAGCCCATGACACCATTATCACCGATGATTTCAGAATTATCGTAAGCGCGACCGAAGGTCTGTCCCCCATAGCCAAACTCCTCCGATGTGTAGAGGGGATCGCTGGAAAGTTGACCCGAAAGAACAGCAATCGCCATCCAGTCACTGGATATATGCTGCATCCGCGTATACAATAGATTTGCCTTGGTATAATTCGGAGCCGCCTGCGCACGGGAGAGGTTGAGCTCTCCCGTCTCGCTAGCGTTGAATATTTCCAATCCGTGGCTTACGGAAACCTCCACGATATTCTGCCCGCGCCACGCATCCACCCCATCATAGGCTATTCCGGCACGCAGGGCGCGCGTACTTTCGCGGACGAGCGGCACCGAGAGCGTATCGCTATGGGTATGGATAGCGTCAACGCCAAGCCGTAGCGTGAGATTCTCCTGACGCTGGCGCACCGGCTTGTAACAGAACGCCGCACCACCGGAGAAAGAACGTGCCTCCACATCCAGCGCTTTGATCGTATGGCCGGGATAGGCCTTGCTAGCGCTCCCCGTTAATTCCACGGAAAGGCTTGGCGTCAACGGTATCGCATGCTTCAGCGACGCAAAATAGAGTTCTTCAAACGGCAATGCCGACGATAAGGCCGCCACGGTCTGCTGCAACGGAACGATGTTCATGTCATAGATAAACGTAATTTCATGGGGCCCTAAAAATCTTGAGCCATAATTGTCAAAAGAAATAGCCCCCCTTCCCTCCTCTTTCGCTGGCATCAACGTGATCTTCACACCACCTGCTTGTTGCTCTTCGGGCGGCGACATCACCGCGCGGAAAACAACGCCCGGAAGATCGTTCATCCGCAACAGGAAGCTTTCGAGCGCCTCAGACGTGACAGGGCGCTGAGCAGTGAGACCCTGAATGAGTGCCTTGACAATAGGCTCCCCAGCAATCGGGTCGTTCAACTCCACCTGCCCGATATAGCCCTCCACAACCCTGATCGTAATCAAACCGTCACGAATACGCTGTTCGGGCACGAAGACATCGGAGAGGAAATAACCAGCCTCCTGGTAGCGCTGCTTCAACTGAGCAGCGATCAGCCAGGCAACTTCCAACGTAACGTCCATACCCTGATACGCGGCATAAATATCTTTCACGGCCTCAGGCGTAAACACTGTCATTCCCTCGAATTGAACGCCCGATAAATTCAGCTTTATTTCTTTGGCCCCTTCAGGAATTTGCATAAGATATGGCGGGGCGGATGGAACGACCAACTCCTGCCCCGGCGCGCGCTCGAGCGGCGCTATTTTGTCGTCACGCTTGATCCTGCTGATATCCGCGGGTCCTGGCACTTGGGCCAAAGCGATTCCGGGCCATGCAACCAGCAATGCAATGCAAAGACTTAGACTCCAGCGAACGCGATGATGAACTGTTCGAATGGAGGCAACATCGCTCACTCCATGCAGCCCATAGGTTCTTTCTAATGCGGACGAAGTAAACCGCCGGAACCATTCATTGGCAATTTCTTCTGCTCTGCAATGCTTTATTCCCATACCGCCAGCCTAGATAATTTAGCGTATCTAGACCAGCACCCTTTTAATGAAATGCACAGATGTTCACTTGCCGGAAGCGAGTGGGATTCATATTCAGCCACAAACCAAATGCCTAGCGGCAAAGTTCTGCGCTGGCAATCTACCGGATTGCCCCCATTTGATCTCCACCCCATAAAGGTTCTGTGGTTCGCTAGGCGTTTTTCTTACAAGGCTTGCTTTTCGAGGCGTGCACTAAAGGAGCGCTAAGTTTCTGGTATTGCTCGAACAGGTACTCGATGCGTTCGCGCTCGGAGGTGAAGGGTTGTTTGCGGTAGGAGGTGTCCACGGCTTTGTCGAGGGATTGGTGAGCTTTGAGCAGTTGCGGCGGCATGGTGAGTGGGTCGTAGAGATCAGCCAGTGTGGAATTTGGGAACTGTGCGCGTGCATCCAGCACCGCTTGTGCCTTTTCCTCAATCGCCTTCACCTGCTCAGGCTTTGGCGCGGCTGGCCACGGGAAGTTGTTATACACTAGTGTGTTGGAATAACGGTAACGGCTTTCCAACCTGCCGCACACATAGCGCATCCAGTCCATGTGCATCAGCGAGGTGAGCACGCCGAAATGATAGAGGGTGGCATTTGGCACGAACAGGCAACTGTCTGATGCGATATTATCAGGCGAAAAATAACTGATAGGTATGTATTTTCTGTTTTCAGATGAATGTCGCGGAATCAAAACGAAGTGCGTTTTAGGCTGGCGGACTTCACCAAACAAATAAGGAGTAGCAGCAAGTTTCTTTGTTGCCTCACGGGTGCTTGCTTGTCTGTAGCGTTTAACATTATCAATACGCTGCATCACCAGAGGCAATGATTTTAGATCGGCTGGCTCTGCATTATGAAGCCATAGACACCAGCGGTTTAGGCCGTTGATATATTCGTGGGCACTAATAAGCGGCTTCACAAATTTCTTGGCAGCAGGCTCTTTATGTAAAAGCTCGTTTTTTTCTTCATCCGATAATATCAAATGCCCACCATCATTAGGCATATTACCAAATACAATCGGCGGAACATTACATAGCGGCGCGGATTTTGTGGTTATAAGAACGTTCTGCGCTTCTACCAAGTATGGATTGATATTCTTGGTTTCTACTCTATGTGACTCTGCCGTTGGATTTTCATAATCAAATAACGCCTTTGAGTTTGTTTCATAAGCAGCAAATCCGATAATCACACAGTGCACAGCGGCAATTTTCATGCCCTTGGCTTTCTTCTCGTCAATCGTCCATTTGAAGGTGCGATGTGCGAAATGAATATGGACACCGTAACGCGATAAAAGCGGCTGCCAGAGTATACTCGCTTGCTCACCCTGCGTGATAGAGTTGGTGGAAACAAATGCCACCTTGATGTGTGTGCCTTGAATGTATTGCGCTGCCAGCATGTACCATGCAGCTACATAATCCAAATTACCCGCACCTTTAGCGCCAGAGAAAACAGCCTCCATTTCATCTGATTTTTTCTCGTTCTTCTTTCTTGCCCCCACAAACGGCGGATTACCAAGCATGTAGTTCAGCTTGCTCGGCGCGATGACCGTTTTCCAATCGGTCGTCAGCGCGTTGCCGTGGGTGATGTTGGCGGATTTTTCCAGTGGCAGGCGCGTGAGTGCTTGGCCGAACGACTCCGAGAGTTTCATGTTCATCTGGTGGTCGGTCAGCCACATGGCGGCTTCGGCAATGTGCGCGGGGAATTCCTCAATCTCGATGCCGTAAAACTGATCCACATCTACTTTGGAAAGCGTTTTTACATCCAGCTCTAGCTGGCGTTTAGGGTAGAGCGCTTCCAGCACTTCCAGCTCCAGCAAGCGCAGCTCTCGGTATGCCAAAATAAGGAAGTTGCCGCAACCGCAGGCAGGGTCAAAAAAGGTGAGCGTGCCGAGCTTGGCGTGGAATTTTTCAAGCTGGCTTTTGCGCTGAGTGGATTTGCTATCACGAATTTTTTCAAATTCTTCGCGTAGCTCATCCAAAAACAGCGGGTGGATGGTTTTCAGGATATTGCGCTCAGAAGTGTAGTGCGCGCCGCCTTTGCGCTGTTCTTCTGGCAGCATGACCATTTGAAACAGCGAGCCGAACAACGCAGGCGACACCTTGTTCCACTTGAATCGGCAGCATTGCAGCAAGGCTTGGCGCATCGGCGCATCAAAACTCGGCGTGCGAATGAGGCCAGCAAACAGCTTGCCGTTTACATGCGGGAAATCGCGTAAATCTTCGTCCAGCGTTTTCTGGCGTTTTGCAGGTGACGTATCCAAAATTTCAAACAGGTGAATGAGGTTAGAGCCTAAATCGCGCCCGTCCTCGCTGGTTTTGTTTTCAATGAAATGCAGGAAGCTATCGGGGTCAAAAATCCCCGTATCATCGGCGAACAGGCAGAACATCAGTCGCACCAGCAGTTTTTCCAAGTCAACGCCGGTGTAGCCGCTTTCTTCCAGCCGCTCATGCAGGTTACCCATGAGCGTAGCTGCCTCGATATTCACCTCGGGCTGGTCTTTGTATTGTTCTAAATGATAGCCTGCGATGAAACCAAAGTGACGGATATTCGTGGGCAGGTCGGAAAGTGTGAATGCGTACTCCTCGTTCGTTTCCAAATCGAGCAGTTCAAAACTTTGAAAATCCGAGAGCAGGATATAGCGCGGCCGCTCATAGTCTTTCAGCGCGAGATAATAATCCGTGGCTTGTGCGCGCGCTTTGGTGAGATTGCGACCCTGCGATTTTTGCTCCACAAGCAGAGTCCCCGGCCAGAACAGATCGATGAAGCCCTGATTGCTGCTGGCAAGTTTCACGCGCTTTTCAAAGTAAATGTTCACGTCACGCGGCTTTTGCCCGAACACTTCAAAGAATTGATGATAAAATTGCCCCGTATCGCCTTTTTCATAGCCGCGCCCTTGCCATTCCTCGGCAAATCGTCCAGCGCGTGCGCGAATTTCATTCCAGCTTAGAGGCATAACCTAACACATGTCTGATAGCCTATTCATAGCGACAAATGCGAAGGTGGCAAGTGGAGGCCGAGGGCAGAATCGAACTGCCGCATATCGGTTTTGCAAACCGATGCATTACCACTTTGCTACTCGGCCGTGGAGCGGTGGGTTTTAGCCGGTGGGGGATGGGGGGTCAAGAAGTAGTGGCAAGTAACAGGTGGCAAAGAGCCCTCTATGCCTGTCACTTGCCACATGTCACTTGTTGCTAGCTTGCCAGCTTTAACCTGACCTCTTTGGGCAAGGTGCTTTTGAGCATCCATGCCGCTTTGTCGTGAATGGTGATGCGCTGGGTGAGCAAATCGACCGTGGAATCGTCGCCCGCCTTGTCCGCTACGCCGAGGGTCTTCTTGATGAGGTGCACGAGTTGCGTGTTAGCGATGTACAGATCGCGCACCATACCGGTTTCATCGAGGCTGGAATCGCCGTCGCTGATGCTCGACAGTTTTTTGAACTCGCTCAGCGAACCGGGAGCTTTTTCGCCCAGCGCACGGATGCGTTCGGCGATGGTGTCCACGGCGGCGAACAATTCGGTGTACTGGCCTTCAAACAGCACATGCAGTTCGGGGAAACGCGGGCCTTCGACGTTCCAGTGGTAGTTCTGGGTCATCAGCTGCAGCGTGTAGGTATCGGCCAAAACTTTTTTCAGCGAGTCAGTGACGGGTTTGTTTGACATGGTGGTTCTCCTTCTTGGTTGCTTGCTCGGGCTACTCATATATGCACCGTAGGCAGGTCGATCAATACCAGCTCGGACGATTGTGCCGCTTTGATTTCGATCAAGCGTTCGCCGGTAATGGCCGCGCCGTCGCCCATTTTAAGGGTTTGGCCATTTACTGTCACCTCCCCTGAGGAAATCAGCAGATATCCAGCTTCTTCAAGCGGTTGGCTTAGTGTTTGGCCGGCGGCAAGCTGCCCGCCCCAGATAGCGGCGTCCTGATCGATAGTGAGTGCCTTGCCCGCATGCGCCTTTAAACCGGAGGCCAAGAGCAACAGACCGTTTCCGGACTTAGGGAATTTGCGCGACTCCCAACGCGGCGGATTGTTTTTGTTCCGTGGCATAATCCAGATTTGGTAAAGGCGAATGGGCACTTCGCCCTCGTTCCGTTCCGCATGGACGATACCGGTTCCGGCGGACATCACTTGCACGTCGCCCGCCGCAGTGACGCCGCGATTGCCCAGCGAATCCTCATGCGTGATGGTGCCCTCGCGGACGTAGGTGATGATTTCCATATCCTTGTGCGGATGAAAGTCGAAACCGCCGCCGACGCTCACGATATCGTCATTGATCACGCGCAACGGCCCCAACCCCATGCGTTTTGGATTGTGATAATTCGAAAATGAAAAATGGTAATGCGCGTGCAGCCAGTCGATTTTCAACTGACCCAGTTCGTCGTAACGCTGGATATCTAACATGAGAGGCCCTTTATCCACGCCGCGAGGTCTGCGGCGGATGTGCAGATAATATAGTGCGCTCACGCAAGAATTCCAGAAGTACCCGCAGTCTATTCGCAACCATCAGCGTGTCACCCCGTCTTTATGACGGGGTCCGGACCGGACTGCGTTCTAGCGAAACCGGATGCCGTCATGAAGACGGCATGACAGTTCTCCTAAATGAAACCTACGCCGCTTTTTTTGCCGAGGCGGCCACTTTCAGCGCTTGCTCTAAATCGGCGATGATGTCGTCGATATCCTCGATGCCAATTGACACACGGATGGCTTCGGGTAATACGCCGGTGGCTTTTTTCTGATCGTCGGTGAGTTGACTATGCGTGGTCGATGACGGGTGGATAATCAGCGAGCGCGTGTCGCCGATATTGGCCAGCATCGAAAACAGTTTCACGTTTTCGACCAGCGCTTTTGCCGCTTCATGGCCACCCTTCACACCGAAGGTAAACACAGCGCCCGCACCTTTCGGCAGATATTTTCTTACCAGCGGTTGGTATTTGCTCGAAGCAAGACCAGCGTAAGAAACCCATGAAACTTGTGGATGTTTCTCCAGCCACTCGGCGACTTTCTGCGAGTTCGATACATGGCGATCCATACGGACACTCAGTGTCTCCATACCGTTTAACGTCAGGAAGGCGTTCATCGGCGATTGGGTGGGGCCGAGGCCGCGTAATCCGATAGCATGGTTATGCACGGTGAGCGCCATCTTGCCAAACTGCTCGGCAAAGTTGATGCCGTTGTAGGATGGGTGTGGTTGTGCGAGTTCCGGGAATTTCTGCGCGTGTTTTTTCCAGTCTAACGTGCCGGCATCGATCACCGCGCCGCCCATGGCGGTGCAGTTGCCACTCAGGAATTTTGTCGTCGAGTGGGTCACGATGTCCGCACCCCATTCAATGGGGCGACAGAGATACGGGCTTGCCATCGTATTATCGACGATGAGCGGGATGCCTGCATCATGCGCAACTTTGGCGATGGCTTCGATATCCATGACAAGACCACCCGGATTGGCGAGCGACTCGATGAAGATGGCTTTGGTGTTCGGCTTGATCGCGGCCTTCATGGCGGCGAGGTCCTCGACATCGACGAAGTCCGTCTCCCAGCCGAAGCTGAGGCGGAAGGTGTTCTGGAACTGGTCGACCGTGCCGCCATACAAACGTTTGCTGGCGATGAAGCGATCACCGGCGCGCAGGAGTGCCTGCAGCGCGATCATCTGCGCGGCAAGACCTGAGGCGGCAACGGTTGCACCAACACCGCCTTCGAGCGAAGCAAGGCGTTCTTCGAGTACCGAGCAAGTGGGATTGTTGAGGCGCGAATAGACATTGCCGAATTTCTTGAGGGCGAATTTGTCGCCGGCATCGTCGGCGTCCTCGAACATATAGGCAGCGGTCTGGTAAATCGGCACCTGGCGCGAGCCTGTTTCCTTGTCCGGCGTATAGCCGGCATGGATGGCACGGGTGTCGAATTTTGATTTCTCATGGCCCATAAAAACTCCTAATTTCTTGATTCCGCGCCGTTTTAGGCGGGTTTGCGGGCCTTGTCAAACGCAAGGATTTTAGCCATTTTCCGCCGACTGTCATCAAACTGTCATAATTCTTTGGTATACTAAGAAAAAGCAATGGGGGAGTTATGGCAAAAGGTAAAGCAAAGAAGCCTGAGGAAGAAACGACTGAGGAATGGATAAAAAGAAGGCAGAGCATGAACGCTGAAACAGAGCTCGCCAAAGTTGATTGCATCAAAAAAGATTATGTTATTACTTCGCAGGAGATATGCAATGAGGCCGTCAGGCTTAGCCAATTCGCCGCCAAACGCCCGTTGGTGACGCTAGGAGTCTGGCATGGCATGTCTTTATTTGATGGCCAGTCCGCAGATGCAACTCTTGAAAGAATGGAAGACACATCCGCCAGAACATTGCTGAAACGAAGAATTGAGCATTACCGGGATTTAGCGGCGAAGAGTCCGCTCTACAGGGTCGATGGGGTCGAGAAAATTACTCGCGAACAGATCAACGAACTGCAAACCGAGCTTAACCGCGCGACCAAATCGCTGAGAGACCCGGCACCTTATCTCAGAGAAATTTTCCAATAGCTGGCGAGGCAGTGATGGCTGAAAAAAAACACACCGACGCAGAACTGGATGCGTATATCGGAAGACAAGTAAATTACGTAGTCGACGGGTTCAACGCATACCGCACTGCCATCTGGCTTACACCATTAAACTCGCCGCTCGACAGAGACGGCCATATTACTCCAACCGCCAAAGCCTATGTGAAAAACATCGATGGCATCATCGACCGCAAAAAGGATGGTGTCTTACAACATGACGAATTACGCGAAGCACTTGTCGGATATTTGGGTATGGCGTCGTGGATTCCGGGTGCGAATGACAAAATCGCCGAAATTTATAACTATGCGGGGCGCGACAGTAAAGCGATCGCCGCTTATATCGACAGGCGCGAGGCCGAGCTGGGCCTAAAAATCGAGCATCTGGATGATAAGCTGGATAAGCCTGCAATTCTTGCCACAGCAAAAGGAGCCAGACTTGATTTCCAAGGCTCGGAAGTCGCGCTCGTCGATGCGCTTGGCACAATACCAATTCAGCCCAAACCACGCACTCAAACCGCCCACACGCCTTAAGCATCGGCGATTTTCCTTGCCTCGCGCGGGGTTGTTTCCTATCACCCGCGCATGGGTATCAGCATCACCGCACACGCACCCGGCGAGGCGCACGTCACGGATGTCGCGATTATCGGCGCCGGGCCGGTCGGGCTGTTTGCGGTGTTCGAGCTTGGCTTGCTCAATATCAAAACGCATCTCGTCGATATACTCGACCGTCCCGGCGGCCAGTGCGCCGAGCTTTATCCGGAGAAACCGATTTACGATATTCCGGCGCTGCCTGTTATTACCGGACAGCAACTCACCGACGCGCTGCTGAAACAAATTTCGCCGTTCAAACCGGAGTTTCATTTTTCGCAGATGGTGGAGTCGCTTACACAAACAGATGGAGGCTGGAGGCTGACAACGGACCAAGGAACGACCATCGAAGCGAAGGTGATTGTGATTGCCGCGGGCGGCGGAAGTTTTGTTCCCAAAAAACCACCGATCAAAGATGTCGAGCAGTATGAGGGAAAAAGCGTGTTCTATGCCGTGCGCAAGATGGAACAGTTCCGCGACAAAAAACTCGTCATCGTCGGTGGCGGCGATTCGGCGCTCGACTGGACACTCAACCTGCAACCCATCGCCAAGCATGTGACGCTGATCCATCGGCGCGATGAGTTCCGTGCGGCGCCGGACTCGGTGGAGAAAATGCGCGCGCTGGTCGCCGCCGGGAAAATGGATTTGCTTTTTGGCAGCGTGACCGCGCTTGAGGGCGCGAACGGGCAGTTGGAAAAAATCACCGTCACCGATGCGGAGAAAAAAACGCATGTGCTGGCATGCAACATGATGCTGCCGTTTTTTGGATTGACGAGGAAGCTGGGGCCGGTCGCCAATTTTGGGATTCAGCTGAATGAGAATCACATTACAGTCGATACGGAAAAGTTTGAGACATCGGTGCCTACGATTTTTGCGATTGGCGATATCAATACCTATCCGGGCAAGCTGAAGCTGATTCTCTCCGGCTTCCATGAGGCGGCGCTGATGAGCCAGCAGGCCTTCCGCTATTGCCGCCCCGGCGAGAAACTGCGCTTTCAGTACACGACGGCCTCGAGCGACTTGCACAAGAAGTTGGGGGTGGCATGAAAATGATCACGATCAACGTCACCGATGAAAAAGGCGCCGCGCACACACTGCAAGGCATCGTCGGCTGGCAGTTGATGGAAGTGTTGCGCGATGCGGGCATGAAAATCCCCGCCGAGTGCGGCGGCGCCTGCGCCTGCGCCACGTGCCATGTGTATGTGGACGAAGCGTGGATGGAAAAACTCCCCGCCATCTCCGTCGACGAGCAGCACATGCTCGACGAAGCGCTGGGTCAGGAAGACAATTCGCGCCTCAGCTGCCAGATTATTTTGTCCGAGGCGTTGGATGGGCTGAAAGTTACTGTGGCACCGAATCCTTGATTCTATTGCCTATTGCAAGGCGGATTGTACGCATTCCTCAAATCAGTTTCGATTGTCATTCTGGAGTTTTTGCCTCCTATGACTTTTATCAAACCAAGATGTGTAGCTCCTCGCTGACTCGCACACTGCAATCTGTGGTGCTGCCTGAGATTGGTATAGAGCCTATCGCTAAAATCTTCGGCCTCACCGACATATAGAACGTCCCAATTGTTATTGGCGGCAAGTCTTAGAAAAAGATAAGCACCGGGGTTTACATAAAGTTGGGTTCCAATTGGATACACTTCAAAGTTATACTTTGTTCCACTGGCACCATAAGCAGTAATATTGTTAGTCATTGTTGCTGTCGTCATTGTGTCACTCCAACGTTTGAAAAATACCACCCTGACTAAGGGGTCACGCTATGTGACCAGACTGCGAGGTGGTTTGCTGCATGCCGTCCCTGAAGCCGATTCCTTCGGCTCTTACTTAATCTTAGGCGCATGAGTACCATATTTTGTGCTAAATGTCAAGATTCCACTATATATGGTAAGATTCTAAGTTTCTTCTATGCCTCAAATGGCCCTTCAAACATCCAGAAAATGCAGGTTACGAGGCTGGCAATTACAAGCAGTGATATGCTCAACGGGCACATCATAAGCAAATCAACAATTTTTTGGACGCCAATCCACTCGGCATGCGGATAAGGGTGGTAGCTTATATAATGAAGTCCATCCCATAAAGTTAATGGAGGCCATCCACCATTTTTTAGCCACGTGTAAGATTGATATGTCAAAACGGCTGGCCCTGACAGCCATATAATTAACAGCGTTAAAAAACCTAATTTCTTCCAGTCAACTTTTTGTTCGTCCATTTGCCACCTCATTTCATAAATGCAGAGTACTTACTTCCACTCCTCAACCACGTCCTTCAACTCAGGGCGCGGCCTATCCTCCGGTGTCAACGTCTTGGTGCCTAATAAAATGAATCCGGCGATTTGGTCGGTGTCGCGGCCACCGAGGGCTTTGACTACCTCCGCGTCGAAGGCTGGCCATTCGGTAATCCATTTGGCACCGTAACCCAGCATGTGCGCGGCGTGCAGGATGTTCATGCAGACGGCACCGGCGGAGAGTTGTTGCTCCCAGATCGGTTTGCTATCGGAAACCGGCATCGACAATACGGCGAGCAGGAGTGGTGAGCGCGCGGGGCGTGCGCGTTCGAAATTAATTTGGGCTTCGTTGGCGTCGGGATTTTTGCGTATAAAAATTTTTGCGTAAAGCTCGCCGAGCTTTTTCTGCCCCTCAACCTTGATGACTTTAATCCGCCACGGGGTGAGTTTGCCATGGTCCGGCACGCGGGTGCCAGCTTTGAGAATATACTCAAGTTCGGCGTCGTGCGGCGCGGGCGCGGTGAACTCCTTCACGCCGAGCGAACGGCGAGTGAGTAGCGGTTCCAGTTTTTTTGCGGCAGTCATAGTTCCTTCCTTTTGTCATTCCTGCGAAGGCAGGAATCCCCTTGAAGTAGATTCCCGACGAAGCCCCGTTGCCAAACGTGCTGCGTTTGGACTCGGCTAGCTCGGGAATGACAAATACTAAGTTTCGCGTATTGTCATCCCCGTCAATGAAAAAACCTTACGCAGTCCTTTTCGTCTGCACCGGGAATATCTGCCGGTCGCCAACGGCCGAGGCGGTGTTCCGCCACCGGCTGCACGAGCGCGGGTTGCAGGAAACATTCCGCCACGACTCGGCAGGCATCGAGGGCTACCATGTGGGCGAAGCACCGGACAGGCGGAGTGTGGCCACCCTGCACCGTGCCGGAATCGAGATGGGGGATTTGCGCGCACGGAAAATGCGGAAGGTGGATTTTCACGATTTCGACCTCATACTGGCCATGGACAACTCGCACCTCGCGGCCTTGAAGCGCATGGCACCCGAGGATGCCACCGCCGAGATCGCGCTGTATGTAGAGTATGCGATGGGCAAGCCTGCCGAGGTCCCCGACCCCTACTATGGCGGACCGACTGACTTCGCCCGTGTTGTAGAGCTCATTGATGATGCAACCACGGCACTATTGGCCCGCCTAAACACCTAAAAAGTCTTGAAAGACAGGTAATTGCTTTACTTTCTTGGCGTTAACAACTATTAACCTCCCGTAGACGTCTAATAATAATGTGAAAAAACGATGCGTGTGCTGGTTACTGGCGGTTGTGGCTTTATCGGATCGCACCTAGTGGATCGCTTGGTGGCGGACGGCCATGCGGTCGCCATTCTCGATAATCTTTCCTCCGGCACGCGCGATCACCTGCCTGCTTCGGCCGCCCTCACCGTTGGCGATGTGGCGGATGCCATGCTCGTCGAAACATTAGTGGGCAAAGCTGAAGCGGTGTTCCACCTCGCGGCAGTCGCCTCGGTCGAACGTTGCCGAACCGACTGGCTCAACGCCCACCGCACCAACCTCACCGGCACCGTTACCGTATTTGATGCAGCGGCACGTACGGGGGGTATCCCGGTGATTTACGCCTCTTCCGCAGCTGTTTACGGAGACATACCAGAAACGCCGCTTAGTGAGACTGCCGACCCCAAACCCGCGAGTTCTTACGGACTCGATAAACTTTCCTGCGAGCGTTACGGAAAAATCGCCTGGGAGTTTCACGAAGTGCCGAATGTTGGCCTACGATTCTTCAACGTGTTCGGGCCGCGACAGGATCCATCGTCGCCCTATTCCGGTGTCATCAGCCGGTTCATCGCGCGGGCGGGCACGGGAAAACCCTTTACCATCTACGGCGATGGAGAGCAGACGCGCGATTTCATTTATGTCGGCGATATCGTGGAATTGCTGGTGAAAGCGTGGGACTCTAAAGCCAATTGTGAAACGTTCAATGGCTGCACCGGTAAGGCGACCAGCATCAGAACACTTGCCGGTATTATTGCCGCGCATGCCGGTATCGCGATGAAGATCGACGCCCAGCCGGCACGCGCAGGCGACGCTAAACATTCCCTCGGCAGTCCACTCAAAGCTGCTAATATACTAGGCTTCACAGCGAAGACTTCACTGGAACAAGGGCTCGCCGCCATGCTGGAGCCTCAGCATGCGTAAATGGCTTGCACTCCTGCTCTGTTGCATGGGTTGTAGTTCGCAGTCCACCCAGCATGCCAGCGCTGACCGCTGGGCGATTTATTACGACAAAGACATCCCCGCCGCGAGTTTCAAGGGTTACGACCTCGTGGTGTTCGACCGCATCTACTATCCCAAGTTCAAAGCGCTGAAAGGGAAAACGGTCGTGCTTGCCTATGTCAGCATCGGCGAAGTGCATGGCGACGGGCCGGAGAAGGAACTGCTTCTCGGCAAGGAAGCATTACGCGGCGAGCAGGCCCATTGGGGAAGCCATATTGTGGATATGTCCTCACCCGAATGGCGACGCATGGTGCTCGCCCAAGTCGGCGATGCGGTGAAAAAAGGCTTCGATGGGGTGATGCTTGATACGGTCGATTCCGCCATCTATGCGGCCAGCCAGAAATCCGTGAAAGAGGAAAAAACTGCCCAGAAAGCGGCGATTGCCATGATTCGGGATATTCGCAAGCAGTACCCCCATATTAAACTCATGCTGAATCGCGGCTTTGCCATCCTGCCGGAAGTGGCGCCAAAACTGGACTACGCACTGGCCGAAAGCACCCTGGTGCAAACGGACATTTCTACTGGACAATCGAAGCTTTTTCCCCCTAAAAGCTACCAACTCGCAATCGGCAGGCTTGAGGCGGCACGTGAGATGTCTCCCAGCTTAAAAATTTATACACTGGATTATTGGAACCAGGATGATGTGCAAGGCATACAAAACATCTACGCGATGCATCGCGCGCAAGGGTTTTCACCCTATGTATCAACTCCCGACCTCAGGCAGTTTACGCCTGAGCCGGGCAAAACTCGCCACGCAAGCAATGAACCAGAACTAGTGGGGGATAGCGATGCGTAAAATGATTATTGTGGCTCTGGTATTGGTCGTGATTGGTGTCGCGGTCAGCCTCCTCTTCATCCCTGACGAGAATGACATTGTCGCCGTGCAGTCGCGCGATGTCGAAAACATCATCGCTGGTAACGTCGATGTCGAGGCCGAGTATAATCAAGGTCGGCGCTCCTATCCCATCGTCGCTGCCTATGCCGATAAAAAAGTGAATGCGGCTGACCGTCCCGGTGCCATCGCGTTGCTCGAGGAATATGTTAAAGTTAATCCGAATGACGTGAAGGGCAGGAAGAAACTCGCCGAGCAGTATCAACTCGCTGGTCGACAGCAGGATTTCAACATCCAGCTTGAGCAAATTGCAGCGCTCGCTCCCACCGAACAAAACCTGCGCGTGCTGTCGGACATCTACAACGCCGACAAAAACTACCCGAAGCAAGTGGAAGTCTTAAAGAAAATCCTCGAAGTCACCAAGGGCGAAAAGCCGCAGGTCTTCGTTGACCTCGCCACAATTCAAGTCGTCATCGGCGATAAGGACGGCGCACTCGCCACGGTGCAGCAACTGAAAACCAACCACCCGAAATTCGAAAGCTACGCGGTGGTGCGCATCCAAACCAGCATTCTTGCCGAGAAGGGCCAATCGGACGACGCGTTCGCGATTGCCAAGCAGTGGGTCGATCGCCCGATTCCGCCGCCGAATGCTGCAGCAGTTAATGTGCCACCGTCGGCGACGCCGAAAGCTGTTGTCACCGCGCCGGTTATCACGCCGGCCAGCCAACGCGCGATGGAGCTCGCCGACCTTTGCAATATCCTGCATTATAGCGGCCATGCCGATAAAGGTGTCGCCCTCGTCGAACCACATCTCGAGCTGCTCGAGCAATCGACTGAACTCGTGGTTGCCTATGTGAATGCCAACATCACTATCGGTCGCGACGAACATGCCTATCAGATACTGACCAAGATCGACGAAGCCGGGAAAATGACGCCGGAGCTTTACCTGCCATACCTACAACTTGCGATCAAACGTGAAGATGTACCGGCGGCGGAAGGTATCGCCACCCGGCTTGACGTGACCAAGTTCAACGAAGAGCAAGCCCTCAACATTATCGAAGTCGCCCGCGCCAATAACGCGGCAAGCGTTACCACCATCCTGCTTGATCGCTTCAATGAGCCGACGTTGCTTGCCGACAAGCCGGTGCTCACCGCGGTCATCGCAATCATGAAAAAAGAAAAAGACCAGGATAAGAAAATCGAAATTGCGCTCAATCAGGAGCTTACCTCGGTGCAACGTGTGCGCCTCGCCGAATCCTGCGCGCGGGCCGGTAAAACCGAGTGTTTTGATACGATCGTAAAACAGTATCCGCCAATCGATCAGCAGACAACCCAGCAAATTTCTGAATATGCGCAGCTCTTCATTATTGCCAAGCGTCCTTCTGATGTTATCGACGGCGTGGGTACACAGGCAGCTCTGCCGAATGCGCATCCCGACGTGCAGGACGCACATCGCAAGCTCGCCTGCGCTGCTGGTCGCGAAGACATCATGAAGCCCTGGCTTGAAGCAAACGCCAACTCGGCGCCAGTAATGAAGCTACAGCAATATTTCTACCTCGCCAATGACCACGGGCACCACACGCTGTCGACCGATATCGCCGAGCGCATGTATGCGCGCGATCCGTCACCGATGAGCCGTGATCTGATGATCGCCGCCTATATCGGCGGCGGCGATTACGCGAAAGCGCTGCCATACCTCCGCGAGCAGATCAAACAAGACGGAGTGGATGACGGGCTTTATCTCACCGCTTTATCAAAACTCGCGCACAAAGATAAAGAGGCGCGCAAAGAACTCACCGATTACGCGCTGGCAGCCTTGCAGTCGAGCAAGGGCGATAGCAAAGCGCAGATTAACTACGCCTACGTGCTGCTCAATAACGGCCGTCGTGACGAGGCAATGCCGTTTATTAAGCAATACGCCGCCGAGCGCGGCGGCGAGTGGAAGAAAATGTATGCGCAGTTGACCACCAAAACCGGCAAGGGTGTTGCGGCAAAGAAATTGACACGTGAAGAACGCGTCACCATGGCGGCAAACCCAAAAATCAGCGACGCCAACAAACGCCAGATTGCTTTCTCACTGCTCAATGACGGCTATAAGGACGATGCGACAAAAATCTTCGCCGAGCTTGCGCAAAACAAAGGGCCGGACTCGCAGGAAGTCAAAGATCTCCTTTATATGTGGGGTGGCAAGTTGAACCCGGAGCAAATTGCTTGGCTGCAATTACGCGCGGCGGCGGCAAACGGCTACGACAAGGATCGCTGGGCGGAGATGATCGCCATCCACGGCGACGATTACGCCATCATGCAATATGTCAGCGCCACACCGGATGCGCTCTACAATAAATCACTGCGCCAGAAATATTTCCACGCGCTGGCGACGAACGGCGGCAAGCAGAATTTCGACAGCAACATGCGCGGCTGGGTGGCGCAGACGAGCGACGTGCCAGCGCTGGTCGATTACGCACAAGTTGCGCAGGCTTATAATTATCGTGACGCATCGGCGGCTACCTATAAGCGTATTCTTGAGCTCGACCCCAATAACGAGCGCGCGCTGAACCAAATGTCGGCGGAGGCATTCTCGAAAGGCAGCTACTCTCAGGCAAGCCAGTATGTCGAGCGTACCATCCAGTCGCAGGCACTAAAAGGCCAGGCGGAAACCAGCGCCTCGCAAGCGCACTTCTACAAAGCCGAATTGCTGCGCCGCCAGGGCGACAAAGCCATGGCTCAGCGTGAGTATACGGAGGTCGTGCGGCTAACACAGGCGGCAGGCGAGACGGCGCCGGATGCGCTGTCGCGCCTTTACACAGCGGAATTCCGCATCGGCCAACACGCGCAGGCGAAGTCCGGCTTCGAACAGTTGCTCGCTCAATATCCGGACGATAAAAACATCCTTGCTGATTACATGAGCGTGCTCATCGAGTTCAAATATTTTGAGGATGCCACCCGTATCGCCAACCAGTACGACAAAGCCTCGCCTTATTATGGCAGGGGTGCAGCACTGCTTGGCACCTCGGCGCATGTGGCCAGCATTCAGCGCTTAAGTGGCGGCAGAGAGATACAAATCACCTTCGATACACCTATCGAAGGCAAATCACCGATCAACGCAAAGAAGGCTGAGCAACTCGCATGGGTCGAGGGAACTGCGGCAGGCTATGACAGCATTACCATCTCGGCCAAACCGGGCTATGTGATTCGCTACACGCCAACCGCGAATGAGCAATTTGCTGTGGTCGCCGCACCGGTTGAGGAAAGCGCGCCGCAACAATCAGCCGATCGTCTGCAAGACCTACGCTTACAACTACTCTATGCACAGATCGAAGAACAGACCGGCCAGAAGGCGCGCGCCAAGCAACGTGTTGCTGTCTTGCGCAAATACTATCCCAATGACCCACAGTTGATTGCTTTCGAGGCCAGCTTGGAGAGTTCCGCAGGCAACTCCTATCAAGCCATCGAACTACTGCGTCGGGCACAAGCACTGCAACCCACCAACGAGGATATCCCGTTGCAGATGCAGGCTTTGCGTCGAACACAGACGGTCAATTACGCCAAGGTCGACCATGAATGGCGCGCCATCGGCGACAACAATGAACAAATCACAACGCTCTCCGGCGCTGTTACCATGGGCGAACGCGGCGAATTCGGGATGAACCTGCAGAACAATTTTATGGACACCCATCTGATCCGCAACCCTGAAAACGGGGTCATCGATAATTACGAAACCACCCGCCAGAATGCGGAAATTTATGTCGCCCAGCATTTCGACGGCGGCGATCGTGGCCAGTTCTCGTTATTCGCCAATAACGATACGCCAGGCGCTGGCATCTACTATGCTTTCAACAACCCGCTCGGCCGCACGCAATTGCAGGGCGAATATCACCGGCCTTACTGGGATTTCGTCGAGGCAGTATTCAGCCACGCCAACCGCGACCTCATCGGCTTCACGCATGATACGAACCTGACCGACACGTTGTCGATGGGGATCGAAACGTCGCTCAACAACTACAATATCAAGTTCGAGGACGACGTCATGCAAAGCTACCTCCTGCGCGCTTCGTTCGTGCAGGAAATCAACGCTGCGGCACCCTATTTCGGCATCGGCTACGGCTTCGACGGCGAATATATCACCGGCGGACCGGAGCGGGATGCGGGCAATACCTACGACTTATTGCCCTTCCGCAAGCGTGAAGTGCACTTCTTCTCCGGCATCCTGGCGGATGACTTGACGCCATCCACCCACGTTCTTCTTATCGGCGGCTGGGCATTCGACCGCTTCAACGAGGATGGTCCGGTCGTCGAAGGCCGCCTGACCCAGGATCTTTCGGACGAGCTCGAAGCAGGCCTGCGCGCCCGCTACGGCTTTGAAACCAGCGATACGGACAACAGCATGACCAATGTCGGTGGCTACCTCATGATGAGATTTTAACGACACGATGTAACAAGCAGGTGTAATTATGAACGGACAACAAAAATTCTTAGGGCTTCGTGTCTCGGCCATCGTCGAGACATTGCTGATGCTGGTGGCATTCTTCATTGTCGACGTCGTCTTCTTTGACGGCAATCGCTTCATCGATGTCAACCCACACCCGTTCTGGGTCGTTGTCCTCCACTTATGAGAAACTTTTCGAATATTTTTAATTAATAACAATTTCTGTAGGTGATACTTTGACTACTTCTTTCTTAGGAAGGT
>JANNSK010000023.1:0-14596 GCA_031402515.1 Alphaproteobacteria bacterium
TGCATCGGGCGTTGGCCTATATCGGCCCGGCGTTTCAGCATTCTGTCGGGTTGGATGGCGCACTGCCGAAGTCGCTCGAAGTCGTAGCTACGCGTGAACGCGATCCCGAGCGGACCATTGCCGAATTGCAGGAGAAAATTGCGGTATCGGCTGCTGCAGCGGCGGCGGACCCGATTCTGAAGATGCTGCTCGCTGCGCGGGCGCAGGCGAAGGATACCTCGAAAATTGACGGCGTGATCGCCGATCTTGACAGGCTGGTCGACGCGAAGGACACGAATGCCATTCGTGCCCTGCTCAGCGTTGCCTCGGAAGCCGTGCAATCCGCCGCCGCCGACAGTAACTCGATGGGCGAGCGCACTCAGGAAGCCCGCTGGAACGAACTGTGGGGGAAAGCGGACGCCGCGTGGAAAGACGCCGGAGAATACATTGATCCAAAAGACAAAGAGAAGATGGAAGAACTTGATAAGCAATTGAAAGCAGCGATCGCTCGTGGCGACACGGCGGAAGTAGAGAGATTACAAAAAGAAAAAGCCAAGTTGATGGTCGATATGGGTCAAAAAATATCAAAAGAAGCGGAATCAGAGCCTGACCCAGAGAAAAGGGCGGAGAAAATGGCGGTGGGTAAAAACCTTACGGCTGAAGGACAGGCAGCTGCTGACAGGATAGCCAAAGAAAACAAAGTACAAGAAGAGAAATCGCCTGTCAAATCAGACGAGGAATGGGGTGCCGAAACAGAAACAACGCCGGAACAACCGAAATATCCCTATGCTTCGCCGGATGTGTCAGCACCTACGCTTGCCAGCCCCGTTACCCCCGCAAAATCCTCCGATTCTTCAGAAAAAGCCTCTGGCATTGGCGCTTAGATATGTTTTTCAATAGGTTGGCTAACTTTGAGAGAATTTTGATGCATCGATAGGTATCTTCTGCTATAGGGACTCCGTAAGGCCACGTTAAAAAAAGGAGTCCGCAATGAGTTCAGATTCGTTCAAGCTTGCTCAGGGCCAGCAGCCTGTTTCATACCCGCCAAACAGCCAGATTGATCCAGATCTGGAGAGAAGTGTTAGGGATAATTTGAAGGATGCTAAGATAGTTTACCCGAATGCCAGATGGAGCGATAAAGACTTCTTGAAGTACCTTAAGAAGAATGATCAAGTCGTATGGACGGCGATTAGGAACGCTGCTTTTTACAGCACCACCGTACCGGCCAGGATTCGGTACGAAATACTTGGCGTTCTAGGAGTGGACGGTTACTCCTTTGCACATTTGGTGAAGGGCGTGGCGACAGGGCAGATCGTCGAACTCGCACCATCCGCTGCACCGACCAGCCAACAGGAAATGCTGGCGTTGTTGGACCAAGCTGCGCATCGCAAGCCCGAAGGCGTTGCCTTCGCGGGTGAGACGGTGCTGGCTGCGCCGGACCAAACACCACAGCAGCAAGCCACGGAAGCCGTGAAGAACTCGGCCATCAGAGCCGCCTAACGCAAACCACGTTTCGATTCCATGAATCCGCCTTCGCCCTTGCGGGCTATGGCGCGGCAGTTGACGCTTCCGCCGTGTGCTGCCATTAATCCTTCATGCCGATATTGGTAGCCAACTGGAAAATGCACGGAACGCAGGTGGCGGCGGCGGCGTATGCCTTCGCCATCAACGCCGCGTTGGAAATGGCGCCTGCCTCGGTTTCGGTTGTGTTCTGCCCGCCATGCCCTTTCCTTGCCGCGGCCAAGGCCGGCCTGCCGCAAAACGCACGGCTTGAGCTTGGGAGCCAGAATTGCCATGCGGCCAAAGAAGGCGCTTATACCGGTGAAACCTCCGCCCCGATGCTCAAGGAGTCGGGCGCTGCATACGTCATCCTCGGCCATTCAGAGCGCCGCGCCATGGGCGAGTCGGATGCGGATGTCGCCGCCAAGGCATCCGCCGCACATGATGCGGGCATCACGCCCATACTCTGCATCGGTGAGAGCGCCGCGGAGTATGGGAAGGGCCATACGGAAAAAGTCATCGACACCCAGCTTGCCGCCCTCAAAAAACTGCCTGCGGGGAGTTTTGTCATCGCCTATGAGCCCGTCTGGGCGATTGGTTCGGGTAAAACGCCGGAATCGGGCGAAATCATCGCCGCCCACGCCCGGATTAAATCTGCGCTTGGCAGCGCAACGCCGGTCCTGTATGGAGGCTCGGTGAAATTGGCAAACCTTGGGGAAATCCTTGGGCTTGCCGGGGTCGATGGGGCGCTTATCGGTGGCGCGAGCCTCTCGATAGATGACATGAAAGCGATGATTAAAATGGCGGGAGAAGTGAAGTAATGGAACAGGTGCTTTTAGTTGTACAAGTACTGGTTGGGGTGGCGCTCGTTGGCATCATCCTCATCCAGCGTTCGGAGACGGATGGGTTTGGTTTGGGCTCCGGCTCCGGCATGAATCTGCTTTCCGGGCGGGGGACGGCCAACCTGCTCACCCGTACCACGGCGATTCTCGCCACCTTGTTCATCGTCAATTCGCTGGTACTGTCGATTATCGCGGCGCGCATGCATGCGCCGTCCATCCTCGATGAAATCCAGCAGCAGGAATCGGGCAGCGCACCTGCCGTACCGACGACGGATGCAGGAAAACCCGCCGTGCCAGCAGTGCCTGCCAAAATAACAAGCGAAAAGAGCCAGCCGCCTACAGTGCCGGCGTCACAGTAGGGCTTGAGGGCTTGTCATCCCGGAAAAATTTTCAGGAGAAAATTTTCTCCGGGATCCGGGTGTTGGAAAATGTCAGGAGACATTTTCTAACAAACAAAAAGTGGTTTTAAGTATTTCAAAAAATCTCCTGATTTTTTGAAATGTCCGGACCCCGCAACAAGTGCGGGGTGACACTTTGGTGAGTGGTGGAGTTTACCCCGTCGAATGACGGAGCGAACCGGGATGACAAGGAGAGGAGGAATACACATGGCCACCCGTTTTATTTTTATTACCGGTGGCGTGGTGTCATCCTTAGGCAAGGGCCTTTCGGCGGCGTCGCTCGCCGCGTTGCTGCAGGCGCGCGGGTTTAAAGTCCGCCTGCGCAAGCTTGATCCTTACCTCAATGTCGATCCCGGCACGATGAATCCCACGCAGCACGGCGAGGTGTTCGTCACCGAGGACGGCGCGGAAACCGACCTTGATTTAGGCCATTACGAGCGTTTTACCGGGGTCGATGCCAAAAAATCCGACAATATCACCTCGGGAAAAATTTACTCCACCTTGCTGAAAAAAGAGCGCAAGGGCGAATATCTCGGCGGCACCGTGCAGGTGATTCCGCATGTCACCAACCTCATCAAGCAATTCATCCGCAGAGATTCGGACGATGAGGATTTTATCCTCTGTGAAATCGGCGGCACGGTGGGCGATATCGAGGGCTTGCCATTCTTCGAGGCCATCCGCCAGGTGGGCTATGAATTGGGGCGCGACCGCGTACTCTATATGCACGTGACGTTGGTGCCCTACATTGCCGCCGCGCGTGAGCTCAAAACCAAACCCACGCAGCACTCGGTCAAAGAACTGCGCTCCATCGGTATCCAGCCGGATATCGTGCTGTGCCGCGCCGACCGCGCCATCCCGGTTTCCGAACGCAAAAAAATCGCGCTGTTCTGCAATGTGGCGGAGGGCAACGTGATTCAGGCGCTCGATGCGACGTCGATTTATAAAGTGCCATCGAACCTGCATCATGAAGGATTGGACGATCGCGTGCTCGAACATTTCAAACTCAAATCAAAAAAGAAACCGTCGCTCATCGAATGGAATCGTATTGTCGAGCGGTTCGAGAAGCCAGAGGGCGAGGTGCATGTGGCGCTGGTCGGCAAATATACCGACATCGGCGACACCTATAAATCACTCACCGAAGCGCTCGACCATGCCGGCATCGAAAACAATGTGCGTGTGCGCGTGCAGTGGATTAATTCGCGGTTATTTGAAACGGGCGATGCGGAAAAGAATTTAAAGAATGTTGATGCGATTCTGGTGCCCGGCGGTTTCGGCGAAGAAGGCGTTAAAGGCAAAATCGCCGCGGTGACATTCGCGCGTGAAAATAAAATCCCGTATTTCGGTATTTGTTTCGGCATGCAGATCGCCGTCATTGAAATGGCGCGTAACCTGCTTAAACTGAGAGATGCCACATCAAGCGAATTCGCCGCACCGCCATCGCGCGATGCGCGCGGTCCGCTCGTCGGGTTGATGACGGAATGGGTGAAGGGCGGCAAGAAGCAAAAACGCGGGAAGGACGACGATCTCGGCGGCACGATGCGCTTAGGTTCGTATCCGTGCAAAATAACGTCCGGCACGCTGGCGCAGAAAATTTACGGCAAAAAAGACATCAACGAGCGCCACCGCCACCGCTTTGAGGTGAACATGAAATATGCGGCTGATCTCACGAAAGTCGGCGCCATATTCTCCGGCATGTCGCCGGATGGTAAGTTGCCGGAAATCGTTGAGCTTAAAAACCACCCGTTCTTCATCGCCGTGCAGTTCCATCCGGAATTCAAATCGCGCCCGTCGGACGCCCACCCGATTTTCGCGGCGTTCGTCAAAGCCGCCAAAGAAGGCAAGGCGCGGGGCTCCAAGCCGAAGCGGAGAGCGGCGTAATAGATTGTCACAAAATTGTTATTTTTGCCGTCATCGTCATAAAGATGTCATATTCCTGTGATATACTGATTCAATGAAAAATCAGAGTTCAGCAAAAGTCTGGATTGCGCTTGATGGCGGCATCAATGAAACGCTGCATCGTCATATTGCTAACGATGCCACAGTCTATCCATTAGTGAATCCCTCAATGGAAGATATCTACCAACAGCTTCTTAGCCATTGCAAGAAGTTCAATATCCAACAATTGGATGAGATTGTTATCGATGGCCACGCTGATACTGGAGAAATGTCGCCATATATGGGGCCATGGCCCGATGAAAACATTTTGGATATGAAAAAATTCTTGGAGTTTCTTCATCGCAATCACCCTGATTCTCCGCTCACTAAACGCATTGTTTTTGTGGGCTGTAACACCATGACTGGCTTTTCAAATAGCGATGTAAAGAGATACCGAGATTTGGCGCTAGCAAGCGGCATGGAAATTGTTGGAACAACGTCATATCTCTATGGAGTGATGGGTCGCGATCCATTGCCTGAACTTGTTCAGGATTTCACCGCACGGTTTGTAGCTTTCACCGCCGATGGCGGCGTGAAGCAAGATAGGTTGGACAAACCGTATTTTTATGACTTCTTTGAGGCAGAATTAATTCCTCACTTTGGTAAGACCGGCTGGGAATATTGCCATGTTGACCATACGCAAATTGATGGTCAGACTTGTATGGCAAGTCCCACAATTTTACAAAGAGTGCTTGGAAGGTGATCTGGGCGGCTGATTTTCCCTTGACGTTTGCCATAAATCTGTCTAGACTGTCTAGACAGATGGATACATGGCAATTACAGGAAGCAAAGAACAAATTCAGTGAGTTAGTGGCGCGGGCGCTTTCCGGCCGCCCGCAGCTGGTGACGCGGCACGGGAAAAAGGCGGTCATTATCTCGTCGGCAGAAGACTTTGAGAGCCGGCAAGCGGGACAACCTCCTGAGAAAAACCTCATTGAGTTTTTGCTCAGCATGCCGAAGGTGGAAGGCGATAACGAGGATCTCTTCGTTCGTACCCAGGGTGGTAAAATCCGCGATGTTGATTTCGACTGATGCCTTACCTTCTCGATACCAATGTGCTGTCGGAAATACGTAAAAACCACATGAATCCGAATGTTTTGCGCTGGTTGCGTTTGGTTCCTGTCGAGCAATGCTATATCTCGGTCATTTCACTCGGCGAGATTCGCCGGGGGATTGAGAAACGGCGAACGAAAGATAGTCACTACGCAGATATATTCGAGCGTTGGCTTGAGCAGCTGGAACGCGTGTATGAAGGACGTATATGGCCGTTTGATCGAGTGGCGGCGGATCTTTGGGGCAGGCTTCCTGTTCCTGACCCAACGCATTTGGTCGATGCTGAGATCGCTGCCATCGCATTACAGCACGATGCTATTCTCGTGACACGCAACGTAAAAGATTTTAAGGATTTTGGCCTTGATCTTGTGAATCCATTCGAGGCCGCATGAAACCCCACCACGTCAAAGCAGGCAATGTAACCTTCGGTAATGATTTGCCGTTTGTGCTGATTGCTGGCCCGTGTCAGATGGAGTCGCGCCAGCATGCGCTGGATGTGGCGGGACAACTCGTCGAGATATGTAAAAAGCGCAAACTCGGGCTGGTTTATAAAACCAGCTACGACAAGGCCAATCGCACGTCGCTCAAAGGCAAGCGTGGGATTGGTTTGGAGGATTCGCTCGCCGTATTTGCCGAAATCAAAAAGCAATTCGGCATTCCGGTGCTGACCGACGTGCATGAAATCCCGCATTGCGCGGCGGTAGCGCCCGTCGTTGACATCCTGCAAATCCCCGCATTCCTGTGTCGGCAAACTGATTTACTCATCGCCGCCGCCAAAACCGGTCGCGTGGTGAATGTCAAAAAAGGCCAGTTTCTTGCGCCGTGGGATATGAAAAACGTCATCACTAAAGTCATCGATTCCGGCAATCAAAACGTACTGCTCACCGAGCGCGGTGTTTCGTTCGGTTACAACACGCTGGTCAACGACATGCGCGCCTTGCCGATCATGGCGCAAACGGGCTACCCGGTGATTATCGACGCGACGCACAGTGTCCAGCAACCGGGCGGGCAGGGGACAAGCTCCGGCGGCCAGCGTGAATTCGTGCCGACCATTGCCCGCGCCTCGGTGGCTGTGGGCGTGGCGGGTGTGTTCATGGAAACGCATCCCGACCCGGACAATGCGCCATCCGATGGCCCGAATATGGTGCCGCTCAAAGACTTGCCCGCATTGGTGGACCAGTTGATGGCAATCGATACATTGGTGAAATCATTCAAAGGGGCGTAGATGCCGTTTCAATATAAAACTGCCTTACGCGGCGTGCTCGGTGTTACGCTATATCGCGTGATTACCCAGTTCCCGCGCTATGTGCGGTTTCTAACGAAGCCGCGGCGCGAGAAAGAAATCGCGCTGCTACCGCTGTTGATTAGTGCGGATGATTATTGCTTCGATATCGGTGCCAATTACGGGCAGTATGCGCGGGAAATTTCGCCATTATTGAAGGGCGGACGGGTATTTTCCTTCGAACCGTCGCGTATCAACTGCATAGGGCTGAAAACAACCGTGCGGTTGCTCGGTCTCAAAAATGTGTCGGTATTCACCGTAGCACTTGCGGATACGGAGCGGAAAGAAACGTTGCATATCCCGGTGAAAGCGCATGGCGGGCTTGGTATCGCCACCGCGCATCTCGGCCAGCCGCTGCGCAACCGCGCCGTGACCGAAACGGTGGCGGTCACCACGCTGGATGCGTTTATGCGCGCGCATAATATCGTCCGTTGCGACTTCATTAAATGCGATGCGGAAGGTTCCGAATTTTCCATTCTCACCGGGGCCAAGGAAACGATCGCGAGCTGCCGGCCGCTGATGCAAATGGAGGTTAGTTCGGATTACCTCAGGCGCCTGCACCATTCTCCGCATGATATAGGCGCCTTCATCCATGCATTGAATTACCGGGCGTTCGTGTGGCGTGATGGCAAGCTTGCGCCGGTCGACGGAGATGTTATGGATTGCCGTAACAATTTCTTTGTACCGGAGGAAAAACTCGCACGTTTTACCGCCGCCTTCGCCCAATCCCCAGTCGAATGGAAACAGGTATCATGAGCCGTATTACCCAGGTCTATGCCCGCGAAATCTTGGACAGCCGTGGCAATCCCACCGTTGAAGTGGATGTGATGCTGGAAAACGGTGCGTTCGGGCGAGCTTCGGTGCCGTCGGGCGCCTCGACCGGTAGCCTGGAAGCGCACGAACTGCGCGACGGCGACGCCAAACGCTATGGCGGCAAGGGTGTGGAGAAAGCCGTCGGCCATGTCAATAAAGAGATATTCGAGGCGCTGCGCGGCGAGCAAGCACTCGACCAGGTACGTATCGATGAAACACTGCTGGCGCTTGACGGTACGGAAAACAAATCAAAACTTGGCGCCAATGCCATCCTTGGCGTGTCGCTCGCCGTGGCGCGTGCGGCGGCTTCTAGCGCCGGATTGCCGCTATTTCGCTATATCGGCGGTGCGTCAGCCAGCGTGTTGCCAGTGCCCTTAATGAACATTATCAATGGCGGGGCACATGCAAATAATCCCATCGACATCCAGGAATTCATGATCCTGCCGCTCTCGGCGACGTTCATGTTCGACGCGGTACGCATGGGCGCGGAGATTTTCCATAGCTTAAAAAAACTACTCAGCGAGGCGGGTCACTCGACCGCCGTGGGTGATGAAGGCGGATTCGCCCCCAACCTTAAAGACACGGAAGAGGCGCTCGGCTTCATTTGCCGTGCTATTGAGCAGGCTGGATACAAGCCCGGCGAGGATATCATGCTGGCGCTCGATGTGGCGGCAACGGAGTTTTATCGCGACGGAAAATACATGCTCAAAGGCGAGGGCAAGGTGTTCGATGCGGCTGGGCTTACCGCGTATTATGCCGGTCTTGCTGAAAAATTCCCCATCGTCTCCATCGAAGACGGCATGGCGGAAAACGACCGCGCGGGGTGGAAGGAACTCACACAAAAGTTGGGCAGCAAGCTCCAATTGGTCGGCGATGATTTATTCGTCACCAATCCCAAAATCTTGGCTGATGGTATCAAGGACGGGCTTGCCAATGCCTTGCTGGTGAAAGTGAACCAAATCGGCACGTTGACGGAAACGCTGCGCGCGGTTGAAATCGCCCACCGCAATGGCTACCGCGCCATTATGTCGCATCGCTCGGGCGAGACGGAAGATACCACCATCGCCCATCTCGCCGTTGGCACCGGCTGCGGGCAAATCAAAACCGGGGCGCCCTCGCGCGGGGAACGCACGGCGAAGTATAACGAGCTGATCCGTATCGAGGAAATGCTCGCTGAAACCGGCCGCTATGCCGGCCAGCCGGTGGCGTAGTTTTTGACTTTTTCACGTTTCATTGAGTAACGATTAAGGTTTTGCTTGCTCGGTGCAGGCTCCCCCGCTTGCGGGGGAGCGGGAACTTGCAAGCGTAGCGCAGCGAGTTCCGTGGGGGAATGGGCCGCGAAGATAACCCCCACCGACGCGCCTCATTCCCCCACTGACGCGCCTCAAGTGGCGCGTCGACTCCCCCGCAAGCGGGGGAGTTAGCCACTGAGCAAGCGGGGGAGTCGAACGGAGCGAGCGGCCCGAGCGCCACGCTACTCGTTGGACGAAAACACGTCTTAACCAAGACTGTCACAAAAAGTTCACAAATCTCAAGTTAACAAACTGTAACAAAAGGTTCACAATACAATTGTTACAATAATGATGAAGTAATCATCAGAATAAACAGCAAATCATGGAGAATGTTATGGTCGATGCAACCGCTGCCGCTTCAAAAGCTGAAAAGAAGCCCCCTCAAACCACTGTCCCAGCCAAACCACCTGCTACGGTATCACCCGCCGCGCCGGATGTGTATTACAAGATTTATATCAACTTCGAGACGGATAAGCGGCCAGAGCAGATCAGTAAGGATTTTGAGAGTTGTCTGGCTAGTTGGTGCACGAGCAAGGAGAATCAGGAAGCGCAGGCCGACAGGTACATTGCGCAGCATGCGAAGGAGATTGAGTCCCTGCGCAATCTTTTGGTCACGAAGGCAGGCCCGGAAGCGGTAACTATCGCGCTCAATGGCACTCCGATACGAAATGATAAGCAGATGCAAGATCTCTTCGCGGCAATGCGCAGCGGGTTACTCGGTGAATACACCGACGTCGGCGAAAATAAAAACCTGGGTGGCAGGGACAGGGAAGGTAAAGAACTGACCATGCAGGTGAGCTGGACGCGTGAGCCTAAGCTGCTTCAGAACTGGGAGATAAACGGCGTTAGCGCGACCATCGGCGTTGAGCAGTTCAGCAAGGATAATAAAACGCTGGAGAACCTAAAAGAGGCGCTGGACGCGATGCTGACCGCTACTGCCAGAACCACTTCCCTGGAGCGCTCGGACGTAGAAGCGGCGACGGCAGGTGGTCTTTACTTCAAAAGACCCGGTGTACTGAATCCGTCGCACTAAGGGCGTTGATGTAGCCATTAAAAGGAGGAGTCCCCATGGCTGAGTATGATCCATCCGCGGTTCCGGAAGATATCGCCTATCTGCTGATTGAGTTTCGGCGCGATCCTTATGTGAAGGCCGACAAGGATTTTGGCCGGGCGGGGGATACGCGGAAATCGATTCCCAGTATTATTCCAGATTGGCTTGTGAAGCCTATTGACGACAGCGATTCCGACCGGCTGGAGACGGCCAATAAGGAAGCAAGCGCCGCCGTTACTGATCGCCTGAAAACCGCGTATGAGAAAGTAAGAGATTTGTTTCCGAAGGGCAAGGTTCCGCTGCAGATCACGCTGGATGGCCAGCCGATAGATAGCAAAGGTTTTTTTAGGCTGATGATGGCGTACCGCGATGATTTGAATGGCGTACAGGAAAGTGAACTGACTGTCCTCATCTATCCGGTAGATAAAAATGGGGTGCCGCTCCTTAGTATTGGCAAGAAGGATATCAGCTACGATAACGGGGCGATGGGTGATCTTGCCGATGGTTTGGATGCGATGACAACAGGGGCGAAGGGCCCTTATGAGGTCCGGGATGTGGGCGTGAACGTTTCCCGCATCGGCGCGATTAAGAAGGGCGCGGATTCGTTCATCAACGACTTTGGTAGGAGCAGATAATGGCAAATGATCCCAACGCACTCAAACCCGATTTGCTGTTTTTCAATCTCATCTCGACGAAGGATGAGCGCTCGGACGATATGAAGGACGAATTCGTCGGCGACGGCGCTGCGCGGCACCTGCTCACCCAGCTCAAGAAGTACGGTGTCAATCCTGACGATTTGCTGGGTAAAGAAGATACAAAGGCAGTCAGGGACGCCAAGCGCGCGGTGGCGGTCGACACGGTGCGTGAACAGCTTCAAGCGGTGGCATTCCTAGAGTGGCAAGTCAAGCAGGCCATAGGCTACAAGGAGGGAGAGCGGTTCCCAGTCGTGTTCTCTGTGCGTAGTGAAAAGGCTGACATGAGCAATTCGGATCCGGCGGTGCGTGAAGATGCAATCTCACGGGCGGCGCAGAAATTTGTGGATGATTATACAGCGAATGAGAAATATCTTACGGGCGAAGAAATGATCGCCCAGCTGCAGCCATTCAAGACCGCCGGTGCCGATGCGATGGCTGGCAAAAAAAGCCAAGGTTTGTGGGATTCAATAACGAATCTGGAGACGGCGAAGTACCGATTCTATGATCGCGCGCTGGGCCCCAAACAGGAGACGGATGTCAAGCGCTCTCATGACAACGATAAGCTCTTGAACGCCGATACGGTGCAAAACTTCGGCAATGGTTACTTGCGGGCATTGAACCATATCGCCCGTTTAAAGAAAAAGAACCCCAGTGCCACCCGACAGGAAATGGACGAAATCATTGTAGCCGATATGCAGGCAGCGTTCACGCCGGCCGCGGAATGGAAGGTCGTCCCTGGCGACGATTACTATGTCGAAAAGAATTATAAAGTTGGCCGGGATGGCGATTATGGCTCGCTAGATAACCATTTCTATTCCAGCACCTACACGTTGGCGCGTCATATGCCGACACAGACAGTGGATTTGGCTGCGGGTTATTGCCATGACAAGGCGTTGGGGAACGCGATTAATGTAATCGTTATAGGTGGGCGTCTCATTGCCTCCGCCACCGATGGCGATTTCGATATCTGGTTCGATGGCCTCAATGCGGCGTGGATGCTCAAGGATCTTAAATATGAGGATTTTAAATATGAGAATTTAAGCAATCCAAAGTCCACCACGCGGGGCATGGCATTTTGCAACGCCATCTACGACGTCCAGTTGATCAATGAGGCCGATACGTTTGTTTCGCAGCCAGTGCCTGCCGCTTTGGCCCCCGGTGCGAGCAATAATCGGTAGCGCTATCGAGGTGTATGCGCCCGCCAAACCTATTTATGGTTTATGACATTCCTGCATCATCCTATGAATGCATTGAAATAGAATACATTTCTTGGCTTGATTGAATGGCTGCATAGTTATTTTGTGGAAACCCGTTCAGTGTCGCACGCATTTGTGCGGATTAGCCTGTGCATGTTCGGCATAAGCTGCTATAAGTAAATCAATAAATCCCCATAAGAAACCACTGAATGCTCGGTCAGCAAAACACGAAAAAACGAGAGAACCGCAAGGTTCCCGCGAAGGATGTTTGGATGATGGTGCGCCTACAAAAGCAACCGCTGACGCGGGCGCGGCTGATGAAGCCGTTGCTGGCGCTTTGCGCCGTCTTTTATCTGTGCTTCAGCGCACTACATGGCGATCGTGGGATTTATGCGCTGCTGCGCGACCAGCGCGAACTCGCTGCCCTCCAGCAGGAACTTGCGCAAACCAAAGCCGAGCGCGAGCGGGTGGAATTGCGCGTCAGCCATCTGCGCTCCGGCTCGCTCGACCTCGATTTGCTGGATGAGCAAATGCGCCGCATGCTCGGCGTCATGAAAAAAGGCGAAGTCGTGGTGCTGGAGCGTTAGCGACTGGGTAAATCGCCTGCCGGACAGGCAAATTTTTGCGCCCTTGGCGTCGGTGGTGGTGAGGGTATGCAGGTGTATACATGGTCTTTTCCGAGCCATTCTGGCCATCGGGGGCTTAGATTGGGTCCGTCTTCGTGGCTGTAACGTGCGGGCTCGTGGTAATAGGGGCCCATGTGGCGGTTTGCTTCTGCCATGGCAGGAAGTTCAACATAACGATTTGCTTCCACTTTTAGCGCCACTTCTGTCGCGGCCCCTTTGATCGCATCCGCATTAAGAAGCCCATCAAATGGCTTGGTTTTGTTGACTCGGTCGATGGTATTCAACGCCGATTGCCACGATTCAGGCAGTTTAAAATCCAATCGCGTCCACAGTGCGTTCCAATTGTTATCCGTCAATAGTGTATCCTTGAAGTGACTCAGCTCGTGGTACAGGAAATGTTCATAACTGTAATGCCAGGTACGATTCTCAAAAAGTGAGCCTTCTCTTGTCATGTATCCGAAATGGTCAATAATAAAAGGGCTAACGCCAAGCGAGCCTTTGGTGAGGTCGGCATAGCCGTTGGGTAGCGTATCTTCCGACATGGCGATGACAATGCGATTGGGTTCCTTCTTCATGGTTGTGAAGCGATGGTTTTGCATCGCATAGGCTTGGCGGATGGTTTGCTGGCCTTCCGCTGTCGCGGCAATGTGGTCGAGCGCGCGCGAGACGTTGGAAGCTACCTCGGGATCGGCAATATGGATGGTGAGAAATGTATGCCAGTTGAACTGCTCGTTGTACCCGGCGAATCGTGGATCGTTGAGGTCACGATTCTGGATTTTCCAAGGGGTCCAGCGTCTCAACTCTTCAACGGTTATTTCCTTGCCGACGGGAATTTGTAAACGTGATTGGGTCATATACTACCCAGCATAGCACGTGTTTATGACAGTTTGATGACAGTTCCAAAAAACCTTCGGCGATGCTGCAGCGCACACTAATCCCCCTGTGTTTTCAGCAAAATACTTGCGTCTGGCTGGTGGGCCGCTAAAAGGGGCGGATTGCCCGAAAAAGGAATCCCATGCGAACCGCCGCTGCAAAAAAAAGTACATCAAAAACTCCGGCCAAGCCACTCAAAGTGAAGGGCAAGGCGGTGAAGTCAGTCGTCAAAGCGCCTGCCAAATCGGCGGCGAAGCGGGATATGTCGGCACTGCCTCGGGAAAAACTCATCGCCATGTATCGTGATATGCTGCTGATTCGTCGGTTCGAGGAAAAAGCCGGCCAGCTTTACGGCATGGGCCTCATCGGCGGATTTTGTCACCTGTATATCGGACAGGAAGCGGTCGTCACCGGCATGCAGCATGCGGCCAAAGAGGGCGACGCCGTCATCACCACTTACCGGGACCATGGCCATATGCTAGCTTGCGGGATGGACGCCAAGGGCATCATGGCCGAGCTGACCGGCCGCTCCGGCGGTTTCTCGCGCGGCAAGGGCGGCTCGATGCATATGTTTTCGGTGGAGAAAAACTTTTACGGCGGCCACGGGATTGTGGGCGCTAACGTGCCGCTTGGCACTGGCTTGGCCTTCGCCCAGAAATACAAAGGCACGGATAACATCACCATGTGTTACTTCGGCGATGGTGCGGCCAACCAGGGCCAGGTTTACGAATCATTCAACATGGCGTCGTTGTGGCAGTTGCCGGTGATCTACATCATCGAGAATAATGAATATGCCATGGGCACGTCGGTGAAACGCAGCCACGCTTCGGTCGAGCTGTGCAAGCTCGGCGAGCCGTTCGGCATTCCAGGCATTCAGGTGGACGGGATGGATGTGCTGGCGGTGCATGAGGCGGCGAAAAAGGTTATTCAGCATGTGCGCGGGGGCAAAGGACCGATGCTGATGGAGTTAAAAACCTATCGCTATCGCGGCCATTCGATGTCGGACCCGGCAAAATATCGCACCAAGGAAGAGGTCGAGGATTACAAAGAGAATCGTGATC
>JANNSK010000024.1:0-4933 GCA_031402515.1 Alphaproteobacteria bacterium
TTAAGCGGCAAGCCGCTGTTTGAAAAATCCACCCACGCGCTGCACCGTATGTTTGTGCTCACGCAGGGCAACGTGCCACTCATCGGCGTTGGTGGAATTTCGTCGGCGCATGACGCCTATCAGAAAATCCTCGCCGGTGCCTCTGCCCTGCAGCTTTACACGGCGCTTATCTATCAAGGACTTGGGCTAGTGGAGACCATTAAACGTGGCTTGGTGGAACTGCTCATGCGGGATGGGTATGCCAGCGTTCAAGATGCGGTGGGAAAGGGTATCCAACCATAGCCGTCATGCTCGCATTTATTGCGAGCATCCAAGTTGAGATGGATCCTCGGGACGAGCCCGAGGATGACGAAGACTAAGATTGCTTACGCCTAAACCCTCGCCATGACGATCTCATAACTTAAAACACTTCTTCAAAAACTCGGTCGCAATTTCTAAGCCCTCGGGGTCGATACCGTGACCGAGGCTGGGCCGCGCATGGGCGGTGACATCGATGCCATGCAGCTTGAGGTTCTTCTCGGCGTGTGCGAGTGCGGCGAAGGGCACGACTTCATCTTCCTCACCATGCATGAGGCATATGGGGAGTTTGCTCGTCGCTTCTTCTTTCAGTAAATGCTCACCAATCAGCGCGCCGGAGAATCCGACGACACCGGCGAGCGGTTTGTCGCGGCGCAAGGCGGCATACAGCGCGGTCATGGTGCCTTGGCTGAATCCGACGAGGGCGATGTCGGCGTCCTTAAGTTTGAAACGGTCGCGTTGCGTGTCGATATAGGAGTTGAGCAAAGGTGCGGCGATTTTGACGCCTTCGAGGAGCTTGGCGGGCGAGCGCTCCATCAGCGAAAACCACATATGGCCGAAAGGGGCCATGTCGAATTTGAACGGCGCGTTGGGCGAAAGGAATTGCGTGTCGGGCAGGGTGGGTGCCATCATTTGCGCCAGCGAGATGAGATCGCTGCCATCCGCCCCCACGCCATGCAGGAAAATAACCAGGCGTTTGACCGCGCCGCTTTTGGGTGCGGCCTCAGGGCCGTGGAGGGAAGGAGTCATGAATTCCCCGCTTGTTCGGCGCTTAACTCCCCCCTTGAGGGGGAGTCGAATCGCCCTTGCGATTCGGTGGGGGGTATGGATCGCAAAGGCAACCCCCCACGGAACTCGCTGCCCCCGCAACAAGTGCGGGGTTGCGAGTTCCCGCTCCCCCTCAAGGGGGGAGCTGAAACTGAGCAAGCAATTATTTCATTCTGCACTTTCATCTCCACCAAGCCACGCTATGGTAGCATCGCAAAATCATGAGGCAAGAAAATGAATCCGGCAGCAGCAGAAAAAAAACAAGCCTGCGAGCGACTCATACTGGTCGATGGGTCGGGCTATATCTTCCGCGCCTATCATGCGTTACCGCCGCTCACGCGTAAAGACGGCACGCCGACCGGCGCCGTCTATGGCTTCACCAACATGCTACTCAAACTGCGTGAAACCTATGCGAATGACTGCCTCGTGGTGATTTTCGACGCCGCGCGCAAAAGCTTTCGCAACGAAATTTATACCGAATACAAAGCCCATCGCCCACCGGCACCGGAGGATTTAGTCCCGCAATTCCCGCTGGTGCGCGAGGCGACACGCGCGCTCAACATCCCCGCCATCGAGCTTGATAATTACGAAGCAGATGACCTGATTGCGAGTTATGCCGAAACGGCGGCGAATCAAGGGTTGGAAGTAGTCATCGTGTCGTCCGACAAGGATTTGATGCAGTTGATTCGCCCCGGCGTTACCATGTTCGACCCGATGAAAAACAAACCCATCGGTGAGGTGGAGGTGCTGGAAAAATTTGGTGTCGCACCCGACAAGGTGGTTGAAGTGCAGGCGCTGATCGGTGACCCCACAGACAATGTTCCCGGCGTACCAAGTATCGGGCCCAAAACGGCAGCGGAGTTGATTGCTCAGTTTGGCACGTTGGAAAATACGTTGGCGAATATCGATCAAATCAAGCAACCGAAACGTCGTGAAGTGCTGACACTGCACGCCGACAATGCGCGTCTCTCGCGCCAACTGGTCGAGCTCAAACGCGATGTGCCGTTGCCAGTGACGATGGCAGCGCTTGCCACCAAACCGGTGGATGAAGCGCAGCTCGTGGCGTTTTTGAGCGCGCAGGGATTCTCTGGAATTTTGAAACGACTTGGGAAAACCTCCGATGCCACCCCCCCATCCACCCCGCCAGCGGGGGGGCGCGCGCACCACACACCGAGCGTCACGCATTATGAAACGGTAAGTGACGAAGCCTCTCTCACGCGCTGGATTGCGGATGCATTCGCCGTGGGCGTCGTCGCTGTCGATACGGAAACGACCAGCCTGAATGCCATGGAAGCGGAACTGGTGGGGATTTCGCTTTCAACGGCAGAGGGCAAAGCCTGTTACATCCCCCTCGGGCATGTGACTTCAATTGCCAAAGAACAAAGCAGCCTTTTCGATAGCGGGCCACCGAAACTGGCGGACGGCCAGTTGCCACGCGCGCGGGCGCTGGAATTGCTGAAACCGCTTTTCATCCATCCGGGCGTGCTGAAAGTAGGGCACAATATCAAGTACGACTTGCTCGTGCTGCGCAAATACGATGCTACTTTTACGCCTGTCACTGACACGATGCTGATGTCTTATTGCGTGGCGGGCGGATTGCATACACACGGTCTGGATTACCTTGCTGAACGGCATTTCAACCATAAAATGATTGGTTTTACGCAGGTGGTGGGCACCGGCAAGGCGCAGAAGAATTTTTCTGAAATCGGCATCGATGAGGCTACCGCCTACGCTGCGGAGGATGCAGATTTTACTTTCCGACTCTACCAGTTGCTTAAAGGAGAGGTGGTGAATCAGCATGTTGCCACCGTGTATGAGACCATCGAGCGGCCATTAATTCCCGTGATTGTGGCGATGGAGGAAGCGGGGATTTTAGTCAGCCCGGGAATCCTTGTGGGGCTTTCGGACGAGTTTGCCGTGAAGTTGGAAAAACTAGAAAAAGAAGTCATCGCGCTGGCCGGGATGGAATTCTCCGTTGGTTCACCGAAGCAACTCGGCGAAGTGCTTTTTGATAAAATGCAATTAACCGGTGGAAAGAAATCCAGCAAAACGGGTGCGTATTCAACCGATTCTGAAGTATTAGAAGAACTCGCCGAAGCTGGACACGCCATCGCCCTCAAGGTGCTTGAGTGGCGGCAATTTGCCAAACTGAAGAGCACCTATACTGACGCGCTGGCGGAGAAAATCAACAAACATACGGGCCGTGTGCATACGAGTTTTTCGATGGCGGTAGCATCGACCGGCAGGCTTTCCTCTTCCGACCCTAATTTGCAGAATATCCCCATTCGTACCGAGGAGGGCAGGCGTATCCGCACGGCGTTTATTGCACCCGAAGGCTACAAACTCATCTCCGCCGATTATTCACAAATCGAATTGCGGTTGCTGGCACACGTTGCTGGCATCGATAGTTTAAAACAAGCGTTTTTAAACGGTGCCGATATTCACGCCGTTACCGCGAGCGAGATTTTTGGTGTGACCGAGGAACAGGTGACGCCTGATTTGCGCCGCAACGCGAAGACGATTAATTTCGGCATCATTTACGGGATGAGCGCGCACGGGCTGGCGACACGCCTGGGTATTTCGAGGCAGGAAGCAGCAAGCTACATCGAAAAATACTTTAAGCAGTATCCCGGCATCCGTGAATATATGGATACCACCATCGCTTTCGCCCGCGCACACGGATATGTCGAGACGCTGTATGGCCGCAAAGTGCATGTGAAAGACATCAACAACAAGAATACAAACTTGCGCAATTTCTCCGAGCGTGCGGCCATCAACGCGCCATTGCAGGGTTCGGCTGCCGACATCATCAAGCGGGCGATGGTGGAAGTGCATCATGTGCTGAGGCCAGAGGCCAGAGGCCAAAAGCCGGGAGTCAGATTATTACTGCAAGTACACGATGAACTGGTACTGGAAGCTCCCGCCGATCGCGCCGATGAAATGGCGAAACAGGTCAAACGCATTATGGAGCAGGTGGCGCATTACCCGATTCCGTTTGTCGTCGAAGTCGGCACGGGAAATCACTGGGGGGAGATACATTAGGAAGAGGTGACACGTGGCAGGTGACACGTGGTAATTGTTCTCAATTACCTGCCACATGCCACTTGTCACTTGTCACTATTTTATTAGCAATCCCCCTATTTCCGCGCTATAAGCGCTTCCTTTGGTAATATTTGGTAATATATGACTGCTATCGCCTCCGCATCCTTCGCCGCCAAACTTCACCCGGTCATGCTATCTGGCCGTGAAGTACTGCCGATTGTCGAGGGCGGCAAAGGAGTTGGCGCGTCGAATGGATTCTCCGCGGGCGCCTTCGCCGCTGCCGGTGTGGTTGGTACATTTTCAGGTGTTAACCAGTTGGAGTTCGACGCGGAAGGCAAGGTGATTCCGCTCGTCTATCAAGGTTCCACCCGCCGCGATCGGCATGAAGAGCTGGTGGCAAATGGTATCCGCTCCGGTATTCAGCACGCGAAAAAGGCGTATGAAATATCCGAAGGCAAGGGCCGCATCCATATCAACGTGCTGTGGGAAATGGGCGGTTGCGAGCGTGTGCTGCGCGGTGTGCTCGAAGGCGCCAAGGGCATGGTGCATGGCGTGACCTGTGGTGCCGGCATGCCGTACCGGCTTTCGGAAATTGCCGCAGAATATAATGTGTATTACCACCCAATTATTTCCTCGATGCGCGCCTTTCGTGCGTTGTGGAAACGTGCCTATTCGAAGTATCAGGATTTGCTCGGCAGCGTGGCAGAAGCATCCTGTACAACAGGGCGATGGAGCATATAGAAGGCCTGTCTGCCGAAGAGGTGCTTGGCAAGCATTTACTGGAAGTATTTCCCGGGTGGAGTCCCGCCGACAGCACGCTGCTGAC
>JANNSK010000025.1:0-4353 GCA_031402515.1 Alphaproteobacteria bacterium
CAACCCGATATTTTCTCGGTAATGCCATATTTATGTCCCACCATCGTGACGTGCGAGCGTCTATATTTTTTGTATCCATAGCAGAAATCGCAGGTTTGCGCCAGAAATTTCCACTCGGTTAAGCTGTGAATATTAGCTGACCCAGCTGGCTTGGGAAGCCCCCTGTGCATAAAGCAGGGCGGTCAAATCGTTGAAATTGATCTGCGCAGAAGTCTCGGCGCGGACGATGGGTTTGGCATGATAAGCCACTCCAAGCCCTGCACTTTTAAGCATCGGCAGGTCGTTTGCGCCGTCGCCAATGGCGAGGGTATGTTGCAACGCGATGCCACGTTCTTTGGCGATGCGGTGCAGTGTGGCGCATTTGCTATCCTTATCGAGGATGGGCTCGATGATTTTGCCGGTGAGCACGCCGTCCTTGGCGTCGAGCTTATTGCCTTCATTGGCATCGAAACCAATCGCCTCGGCCACGCGCGAAGTGAAGAATTTGAATCCGCCGGAAACGAGGATGGTATAGGCGCCGCGCGCTTTCATGGTTTGCACCAATGTGCGCGCACCGGGAGTGAGTGTGATGCGTTCGCGATAGACGCGGGCGAGGTCCGATTGAGTGAGCCTTTTGAGCAGTGCGGCGCGTTCGCGCAGTGCGTCCTTAAAGTCGAGCTCGCCATTCATCGCCCGCTCGGTAATCTCCGCCACTTCCTTTTTTCTACCGACTAAATCAGCGAGCTCATCGATACATTCCTGCTCAATCATGGTCGAGTCCATATCGGCTATCAGTAATTTTTTCTCGCGGGTTTCAATCGGCTGCAGAATATAGTCGAAATCTGGCGCGCCGGTTACCGCCGGCATATGCAGCTTGTTCTCAGGCACCAGCACATCACAGGCGACGTCCTGCGTATGCCAATGTACCTTGCCCAAGCCTATAAGCGTGCTAGCCTCTGGGCTCTCCAACGTGCTGCCTGGAGCGGCGATTAAGGTTAAAACATGCGACACGAGATTCTCATTATCATGGGTGCAACGGGCACTGGTAAATCGGCGTTGGCATTAGAGCTAGCGCAGCGCATGCAAGCTGTCATCATCAATGCCGATGCAATGCAGATGGTGCGGGAGTTATCCATCATCACCGCCCGGCCATCCGAGGCCGAGATGGTGACCGCCGAGCATGCTTTATATGGCGTATTGCCTGCGCATGAGCCGACTTCTGTGGCGTTGTGGCTGGAACTGGCGTGTTGCGCGGTGCGTGACGCATGGCGCGAAAATAGAATGCCTATCATCGTTGGCGGTACGGGTATGTATATCCAAGCCATGATGCAGGGATTGGCAAAAGTGCCCGAGATACCCGGCGAAATTCGCGAGCCGCTACGCACCCAAACCGCTACACAATTATATGAAGCACTGAAGGAAAAGGACCCGCTCATGGCGTCGCGCCTGAAACCGGGCGATACACAGCGAATCGCGCGTGCGCTCGAGGTGATTGAGGCCACGGGAGTGAGTTTAGCCGAATGGCAGGAGCAGGTGACCAAGCCGCCGTTTCCCGATGCAGTATTCCACTGGTTCGCCATCGATATGCCCCGTGAACAGCTTTATGCGCGGCTTGATGCGCGGTTTTTGCAAATGATGGGGAAGGGGGCGCTGGAAGAAGTCATCGCCTTAAGAAAACTAAACCTACCGGCGGACATGCCCATCCTTCATGCACACGGCGTGCCCGAATTAACGGCGCATCTTGAAGGAATAACCACCCTTGAAGAAGCCGTGGCCAAAGCCCAGCAACTGACCCGTAATTACGCCAAACGGCAGGTGACATGGATTAGAAACCAGTTCACCGGAACGCTGATCCCGGCGGGCGATGCGAAGGCGCAAGCAGCTGATATTATTAATCTTATCAAAAAAGTATCCCCCTCACCCAGCAAAGCCTAAGCGCTAAAGCGCTAAGGCTTTGCGTCCCTCTCCCCCCAAGAGGGGGCGAGGGAATGAGCAGAGGTCTTGCCTCAACTGTTAGAACCGTTAGGTGGGCGCGGTCTCGAACTCCCTCTCCCCCATTGGGGGAGAGGGTGGGGTGAGTGGGATTTTAGGCTTGTCATTTTAGTTTAGTTTATCTAAACTGCCAAAACAAAAACGGAAAAACTATGGCAAGTAACAAAGAGAGAATCATCGCCAAGTTCGGCGGTACGGGTGAAGTCGCCCATATCTGCGGCGTCACGCCCGGCGCGGTGTCGCAATGGGACATCATCCCGGCGCGTCATCAACTCACGCTGCTGACCGAGGCGCGTTCGCGCAACATTGCCTTTAAGTCGGACGAATTTCATGGCGTGGTGGATGATGATGAGCGCCCCTTAAAGAAATCTGAACTGCCGCGCGATGCTTCCGCTCGCCAGCTTTTGGGCGCGGAGATTGTCATCCAGTCCATGGTTGATAACGATACGGAAGTCGTGTTTGGCTATCCCGGCGGCGCGGTGCTGCCGATTTACGATGCGCTGTTTAAGCAAAACAAACTGCGCCATATTTTAGTGCGCCACGAACAGGGCGCTGGCCACGCGGCGGAAGGCTATGCGCGCTCGACCGGCAAGGTCGGCGTGCTGATGGTGACCTCCGGCCCCGGTGCGACAAACACGGTAACCGCGCTCACCGATGCGCTGATGGATTCGATTCCGCTCGTTTGTGTGACCGGTCAGGTGCCCACCCATCTGATTGGTTCCGATGCATTTCAGGAAGCGGATACGGTCGGCATCACCCGCTCGGCGACCAAGCATAATTATCTCGTGAAAGATGTGAATGATTTAGGCCGCATCATGCATGAGGCGTTTCATGTGGCGGTGACGGGCAGGCCCGGCCCGGTGCTGGTCGATATCCCGAAAGACGTGCTGAATGCGACGGGGAGCTATTCGGCGAGCCCGAGTGCGCGCAGGCGATCGTACAATCCGGTGCCGAAGGTGAATGTGCGGCAAGTCGAGCGCGCGATGGAGCTGATGGGAAAAGCGAAAAAGCCAATTTTCTATGTCGGTGGTGGGGTGATTAATGCAGGCCCCAAAGCCTGCGAGGCGCTGACCAAACTGGTGCATATGACGGGATTTCCTTGCACCACGACGCTGATGGGGCTTGGCGCCTACCCCGGCACCGACAAGCAATTTTTAGGCATGCCGGGCATGCATGGTTCGCTCGAAGCAAACATGTGCATGAGTGAGTGTGACGTGCTGATCAATATCGGCGCGCGCTTCGATGATCGGGTGACGGGAAGGCTCGATGGATTCTCGGTGGGCTCAAAAAAAATCCATGTCGATATTGATGCGAGCTCCATCAATAAAATCGTGCCGGTGGATATTCCGGTGATTGGCGATGCCTGCGAGATTCTGGAAATGATGGTGGCGTTGTGGAAGAAAAATAAATTGGCACCACAGAAAGAAGGAATCGCCAAATGGTGGAAGGAAATCGCCGCATGGCGCAAGCGCGATTCGTTCGGCTACAAGCAAACGGGCCGCAATATCAAGCCGCAATATGCGCTGCGCCGCTTGTCGGCATTGCTCAAGAACAAGGACTTTTACGTGACGACGGATGTCGGCCAGCACCAGATGTGGGCGGCACAACATATCCTGTTCGACAAGCCCAATCGCTGGATGACCTCGGGTGGTTTGGGAACGATGGGTTACGGGTTCCCGGCGGCGATCGGCGTGGGTCTCGCCCACCCGACCAAGCCGGTGATTTGCGTGACCGGCGAGTCGAGCTTCATGATGAACATTCAGGAGATGAGCACGGCGGTGCAGTATCGCGTGCCGGTGAAAATCCTCATCCTCAACAACCAGTATATGGGCATGGTGCGCCAGTGGCAGGAAATGTTTTATTCCTCGCGCTATTCGGAGAGCTACATGGATTCGCTGCCGGATTTCGTCAAACTCGCCGAGTCATTCGGCATGCGCGGGCTTCGCGTCAAGGACCCGGCCAAACTCGATGTCGCGCTGAAAGACATGCTCGACCATAAAGGCCCCGTGCTGCTCGATTGCTGGATCGACCCCAATGAAAATGTCTATCCGATGATCCCGGCGGGTGCCGCACATCACGAACTCGTACTGGGGCCGAACTAAGCCGCCCCCGTGCTCGATAAGAATAGGGTGTGACAATGGCCATAGCAAACCATCTGCGTTGTCGCGCGCCGTCTCGTGAATCCTCATGTAGCGCTGCTACACTCCGGTTCCTGAGCCGACCCGCTCCTAGCATCTGGCTCACTCTGGCCATTGTGGGAAGTAAGGGGAGGATGCGGTGAGTACGGAAACTTTGGACATCGTCTACGATATTCCCGATGAAGTGGTACAAGAAGATCGCCACATTCTTGCCGTGCTGGTCGATAACGAATTCGGCGTGCTG
>JANNSK010000026.1:0-45254 GCA_031402515.1 Alphaproteobacteria bacterium
CCCTATCCCTCCCCCTCAAGGGGGAGGGAAGAGCAAGCGACCGCACTTTCCTTTGTCTTAAGCGCTGTGGGCTTTTCTTGACACTCCCTCAACAAACCTTACTCTGTGTGCCCTATGCCAAACGCCCAGAAAGCTGCCCATATGATTACCCTGACCCTGCCCGATGGATCCTCACGCGAATACCCCACCGGCACGACCGGCGAGGAAGTCGCCGCCTCCATCGGTGCGGGCCTCGCCAAAGCCGCCATCGCCGTGAAGGTGGATGGAATGCAGCGTGATCTTTATTTACCTATCGAGCAAAGCGCCACATTCCAGGTACTCACGACGAAAGACCCCGAAGGGCTCGACATCATGCGCCACACGACCACGGCGCAATTGCTGGCACTCGCTATCAAGGAACTTTGGCCACAAACCAAACTCGCCATCGGCCCCACCATTGAGCATGGGTTTTATTATGACATTGATTTGGATGTATCGCTCGCGCCCGATGATTTGCCGAAAATCGAAGCCAAGATGCATGAGATTCTGAAGCGAGGAAAAAGCGTGCGTCGTGAAATGCACTCGCGCGCCGATGCAATTAAATTATTCAAGGATCGCGGTGAGCCATACAAAGTCGAGTTGATTGAAGGCGCAGCGGAAGACGATACCACTGAACGCGGAAAAATTTCCATCTATCGTCAGGGCGAAGGCGCGGATGCCTATGTCGATTTATGCCGTGGTCCGCACGTATCGAACTTCTCAAAAATTTCCCCAGCGTTCAAACTCACGCGACTCGCGGGAGCATACTGGCGCGGCGATTCACGCAACAAAATGCTCCAACGAATTTACGGGCTTTCGTTTGCCAACGAGAAGGAATTGAAAGCCCATCTCGTGATGCTCGAGGAAGCGGAAAAGCGTGACCACCGACGCTTGGGACGTGAACTGGGATTATTCCACATTCAGGAAGAAGCCGTAGGCCAAGTGTTCTGGCACGACAAGGGCTGGACGATTTATCGCGGGCTGGAAACCTATATCCGGGGCAAGCTACAGAAAAATGGTTACATCGAAGTCAAAACGCCGATCATGGTGGACCGCTCGCTCTGGGAAAAATCCGGCCATTGGGAAAAATTCGGCGAGCATATGTTCATCTCCGAGTCGGAAAACAAAACACTGGCCATCAAGCCGATGAACTGCCCCTGCCATGTGCAGATTTTCAAACAAGGCCAAACCTCGTATCGCGACCTGCCGATTCGTATGGCGGAATTCGGCATGTGCCATCGCAACGAACCGTCGGGCGCGTTGCATGGCATCATGCGCGTGCGCGGCTTCGTGCAGGACGACGCGCATATTTTCTGCACCGAGGACATGATTACCGACGAAACGGTAAAATTTTGCAATCTTCTGCAGGAAGTGTATCGCGAGCTTGGTTTCACCGAAGTGAAGGTCAAATTCTCCGACCGCCCCCCTACCCGCGCCGGGTCTGATGCCACATGGGACAAGGCCGAGAGTGCGCTCAAAGAAGCCGTGAAAGCCGCTGGGCTCGACTACACGCTGAATCCCGGCGAAGGCGCGTTCTATGGGCCGAAACTCGAATTTGTGTTGCGCGACACGATTGGCCGCGACTGGCAATGCGGCACACTGCAGGTGGATTTCGTTCTGCCGGAGCGGCTGGATGCTGAATATATCGGCGAGGACGGACAAAAACACCGTCCCGTCATGCTCCATAGAGCGATTTTAGGCTCGCTGGAACGGTTCGTGGGGATTCTGATCGAACATTACGCGGGCAAGTTCCCGGCGTGGCTGACACCAGTTCAGGCGGTCGTCTGCTCACTCACCAATGACTTCGACGACTATGCGCGGGAAGTGCAAAATGCCATGAAAAGCGCCGGGATTCGGGCAATTTTTGACAATTCCAACAACACTATCAACTACAAGGTCCGCGAGCACTCCTTGCAAAAAATCCCCTGTATTTTCGTGGTAGGCAAACGCGAAGCCGAAGCGCGCTCGGTGGCGCTGCGCCGGTTAGGCTCGGAAAACCAAGAAATCCTTGCGCTTGACGCGGCACTCGCTACCCTTGTAAAGGAATGCACCCCGCCCGCATAAGCTGCGGCAAAGGGCTAACCAACGGAGACAAATTGCCTATGACGGATCGCCATGAGTTCTAAGGATGTTCGAATCGACGAACCGCGCATCAACACCCAAATCCGCGCGGAACAAATCCGGCTCATCGGCGCCGATGGCGGCATGGTTGGCGTCACCACCGTAGCGGAAGGCCTGCGCGCGGCGGAAGCGGCGGGCCTCGACCTCGTTGAAATCTCCCCGAATGCCGAACCGCCTGTCTGCAAGGTACTCGATTACGGCAAATACAAATACCACGAGCAGAAAAAGCTGCAGGATGCGCGCAAAAAACAGAAAGTCATCCAGCTCAAGGAACTCAAGCTGCGCCCCGGTATCGGCCCACACGATCTTGAAATCAAGCTGCGCGCGGCCAACAAATTCCTCGATGAGGGCGACAAGGTGAAATTCACCCTGCGCTTCCGTGGCCGCGAAATGGCGCATCAGGAAATCGGCCTCGCGTTATTGCAAAAAGTCCGCGAAACACTGGCCGATAAAATCCGCCTCGAATTCGGCCCCTCCAAGGAAGGCCGCCAAGTGGTGATGGTGGTGGCATCGGCGAAGCATTAGTTTGGCGCCTTCGGCGCGGGGGGCGAAGACGCCCCCGCTACCGCTCCCCCTCGTTCGCGCTACGCGCTCCGGCTCGCTGCGGCCATCGCAGCTACGCGACGTACCCATTCACTGCTCAGTTATTTCTTCAAATCCCGACTGCCGGGTTTGATGGCCGAGATGGATGCAAGGCGCGCGGGGATGTTGTCAGCGGCGAAGGTTTCGACGTGAATCGTGAGTAGCGAGATCAGCGGGAATGGGAGCTTTTTGGACTCGCCACCGGAGCGGTCGACTAGCGATGCTTCCGCAATGACTTTCCCGCCATGTTGCTCGATGCAGGCGACGGTTTCGAGCGACGATTTTCCCGTCGTCACCACATCTTCTACCAACAGGATGTTTGCGCCATTGGGAATGGTGAAGCCACGGCGAAGGGTGAATACACCATTCTCGCGCTCGCAGAAAACCGTCTCCACCCCAAGCTGGCGGCCCATTTCGTAACCGACGATAACGCCGCCCATGGCAGGGGCGACCACCATATCGATATTGTCTTTTATCACTGCGCGGACTTTATCGGCCAGCGCCTTGCAAAGACGTTCGGCGCGTTTGGAGTCCATCAGCACGCGGGCGCATTGCATATAGGTGTCGGAATGCAGGCCCGAGGACAGAATAAAATGCCCGCGCAGGATGGCTTCCGCATCCTCGAATTCGCGCATGACTTCGGCGTCGTTCATGTCACCCTCACATTATCAATCAGCCGGGTTGTACCGAGATGTACTGCGGCAAGCAAGCGTGCCGGCGGCGCATAGTGGGTAAGCGGCTCGCACGTATCCTCCGATACCAACGCGATGTAATCCACTTTGCCAAAGCCGCGCTTGAGTAATTCCGTCGCCGCTTTCGTTAGTATGGGCTGAATACCCTCACCTGAAAATCGGCCCTCTCCCAAAACCCGAAGACGGGTTTTGACCTCTCCCGGTGGGAGAGGTAAGCCAGCCGCACTTCCTTTTTCTTTCTGCCAATCCGCGCAAGCGGATATACCTCTCCCATTGGGAGAGGTCAAAATTCGCCCTTTGGCGAATTTTGGGAGAGGGCATTGCGAATTTTGGGAGAGGGCTGCGGCCCTTATTTTCTCCGCCGCATCCATCAACACGGCATAAAGCGTGGGCGCAATGCTGCGTTCCCCCGCACTCAGATATTGATTGCGCGACGAGAGCGCCAATCCATCAGCCTCGCGTATGGTTGGCACGCCTATGATTTTGATTTTTATCTTTAGTTGACTGACTAAACGTTTAATCAGACAAAGCTGCTGGTAGTCTTTTTCACCGAACAGAGCGGCATCGGGTGTGGCTTGCAAAAATAGAGTGGAAACCACGGTTGCTACCCCGTCGAAATGGCCGGGACGATGGGCACCTTCCAGAATATCGGAAATGCCATCGATGTGGATGGTGGATTTAGCGCCGCCCGGATACATCGCCTCCACACTAGGCAGCCATGCCGCATCTGCCCCTGCACCCTTCAGCAAGGCGAGGTCGTTCTCGATGGGGCGCGGATAGCGGTTGAAATCTTCGTGTGGACCAAATTGCGTGGGATTGACAAAAATACTGACGACAACCCGCCTCGCCTGTTTTTTGGCTTCCCCCACGAGCGTTAAATGGCCGCGATGCAACGCGCCCATGGTGGGTACGAGGGCGATGGTGTCGCCCGTCGCCCGCCAGCCATCCATGGTTTGGCGCAGCGCATCATGCGTTGTGATGGACAAAGTCATGCGACTGCCCTAGCCAAAAGGGCATGAACCCGCAAGTTAAACCCTCTATTTTACCGTCCGCAGCCCCGCTGACGCTGTACGAACAGCGCATGGCGAGTGGCAGCTTAAACCCCGATTCTGGCCAACAAGTGGCTATGGAGGCGCTCTCGGCGCTGTACGACGCCATCATCATGCCCAAAGAAGCACCACGCGGCCTGCGCAAGCTGCTAGCACCAAAAGCCGCCCTCGCCCACGGGCTTTACCTGTGGGGCGAGGTCGGGCGCGGAAAATCCATGCTGATGGATATGTTCGTCGAATCCTTCAAAAATACGCCCCTCACCCGGCGGGTGCATTTTCATGCGTTTATGCTGGATATTCATAAGCGGCTGCACGCGCTGCGCCAGATGGATTCGACGGGCGACCTTATGCCGCGCCTGATTGAAGGGCTGGCCTCGGAAACCCGCGTGCTATGTCTCGATGAATTTCAGGTAACGGATGTGACGGATGCAATGATCCTCTCCCGTCTGTTCTCCGGGCTGATGGAGGCGGGTGTGGCGGTGGTGTTCACCTCCAACCGCCCGCCGCGCGATTTGTATCAAGGTGGCTTGCAACGCGAACAGTTCATGAAATTCGTAGTACTCGTTGAGAAACATCTGCGCATTGTTGAACTCAAAAGCCCCCATGATTACCGCCTCGCCCAGCTCAAAGCCATGCAACGAACCTTCATGTATCCGCGCGACGGCAAGGCGGATGATTTCCTCATGGAAATCTGGGAAAAACTTACCGGCGGGGCACCGTCGCAAAAACTTAAACTCGAAGTACAGGGACGGACACTTGTCGTAGAAAAACAGGCGCATGGGGTGGCGTGGCTGACCTTCGGTGAGCTATGCGTGCGTCCGCTGGGTGCTGCCGATTACCTGACACTGGCCAAGGTGTTCCATACCATCCTGCTCCAGGGCATCCCTGCCCTCACCCCTGAATCGCGCAACGAGGCCAAGCGCTTCGTCACCCTCATTGACGCGCTGTACGACCATCGGGTGAAGCTCATCGCCACCGCCGAAACCGCACCGGATGACATTTACCCCAAAGGCGATGGCACGTTCGAGTTCGCCCGCACCGTTTCAAGGCTGGTGGAAATGCAGAGCGAGCAGTATCTCGCGTTGGCGCATATTTCTTGAGGGATTGGGGATTAGGGATTAGGGATTGGGGAAAGGAATCAGAGTAGCATGACCCCAATCCCTAATCCCCAATCGCCCCTTACTATCTTCTTGGCCGCACCGCGCGGATTTTGTGCGGGGGTGGAGCGCGCCATCGACATCGTCGAGCAGGCGCTCGTGCTTTATGGCCCGCCGATTTATGTGCGCCACGAAATCGTGCATAACCGTCGGGTGGTCGAGGAATTGCGCACCAAGGGCGTCATCTTCGTCGACGAGGTCGCAGAAATCCCCGATGGCGGCATCACCGTATTTTCCGCACATGGTATCTCCGAGAAGGTAGAAAACGAAGCGAAGCTACGTGCCCTGCCCGTCATCGACGCCACCTGCCCACTGGTAACCAAGGTCCATAACGAAGCCCGACGCTATGAGCGCGAGGGGCATGGAATCATCCTCATTGGCCATGCCGGACATCCTGAGGTCGAGGGGACTTCTGGCCGGGTAAAGAAAGTGTATCTCGTCGAAAACGAGGCGGATGTAACGAAACTAAACGTGGAGCATCCGGATAAGCTCGCCTACGTCACGCAAACGACATTGAGCGTGGACGATACGCAAAACATCATCGCCGCACTGCAGTCGCGCTTTCCTGCCATTCAAGGACCGGACACCAGAGATATCTGCTACGCCACGCAAAACCGCCAGCAGGCAGTAAAAGAACTGGCGAAGAAGGTAGAGTTGCTTCTGGTGGTGGGCTCGAAAAATTCGTCGAACTCGAACCGCCTGCGCGACCTCGGCGCCGAGATGGGCATTCCCGCCTATCTCATCGACGATGCGACCGATATTGAGTCTGCGTGGATTGAAGGCGTTTTCACCATCGGCCTCACCGCTGGCGCTTCGGCACCGGAGCATCTCGTTGAGCGAGTGATCGCCTATCTCGAAACGCTGCGTCCTTTGACTGTCGAACATTTCGAGGTAGTAAAAGAGAATGTTACCTTCAACCTGCCGAAGGAAGTCCGCTCGCAGCCGTTTACCCATCGATTGAAGGCGGCGAGCTAATGTTGAAACGGATTCTTATCTTCCTTTGCCTCACGCTTCTGGCCTCCCCTGGTTTTGCCGAAGCCATTCCACGCACCATCGTTGCGCTGTATGACAGCAAAGAATTTGCATCCCCGCAACAGACGGTCATCCACCGTTTTGCCGAAATGCCACTCAACCACCTTGGCCTCACCGTTGAATATCATGATATTCGTAAAACTCTTCCCGAGCTGAAGGACCGCGCCGATGTGCGCGGCGTCATCACCTGGTTTCGTAGTGATCACCCGGCGCCGGATGTGACCGCCTATATGCGCTGGATTGAAACCAGCGTCGCCCAGGGAAAGAAATTTGTCATCCTCGGCATTCCTGGATTTGTGTACGACAAGTGGCGTAAACCGAAGCTTTATAAGCCCGCCAATCAGGTGTTGCAACTGTTCGGACTGCGTTACGTGTCCTGCGGCTGGTTTGATTGCCAAATCAATCGGCTGGCGAAATTGCTGAAGACCACCCGTATCGATCGCGGCTGGGTGGGTAAAACGAGGAACAGCGAATATATAACCAAAGACGCGCGCATGGTGGAATTCGAGCATAAGCTTGAACCCAAACCACCCTACAACGCCTATCGCGCTGAGGGCGACAGGACGGTTGCTTATCTCACCGCGCGACAGGCAGGCCAGCCAGCCACCGACAGTGTTCTAGTATCGATTTCGCCTGCGGGGGGTTTTGTCGATAGCGCATACGCCGCCTATACCTTCTGGGACGCGAAAACCAAAAAAACCAAGGCGGCGTGGATTATCAACCCGTTCCTGTTCTTTGCTACCGCCTTCGCCACCGACGACCTGCCCAAGCCCGATACCACGACGCTTGCCGGCCGGCGTATTTTCTATCGCCATATTGATGGCGATGGCTGGAACAATACGATGGAAATCAAGGACAAGATTTCAGCGCAATCCATTCTCGATGAAACCATCCTACCCTACCCTGACCTGCCCGTTACCGTCGCGCCCATTGCTGGCGACCTCGACCCCATTTGGGCGGGCACAGAAAAAAGCCAAGCCATCGCCCGCACGATGTTTGCCCTGCCCCAGGTTGAAGTCGCTTCACATACATACAGCCATCCGAATGACTGGTCGTTTTTCCGCAATGATACGCCCGATAATGAAAAACCCTTTCTATCGCGCTACTATTACGGCGCATGGGATGGCAGCAAAGGCGATGTAAAAGCTGGCAAACCCTATGTCGATCACATCCATTCCGACTTGCCGCGCGCCTATGCGACAGAACGCTTCAACCTCGACAAAGAAATCAGCGGATCGAAACAATTTATTTCCACCTTATTACCGCCTGGAAAACAGGTGCGGATGCTGATGTGGTCAGGCAATACCACACCGTGGGAAGACGTCATACGCAGGACGCGCACGGAGGGCATGTGGAATATCAATGGTGGCGATAGTCGGTTTGATACACAATTCCCCTCCTATGCGTGGGTGGCTCCCATCGGCAAGCCTGTAGGTGCAGAACGGCAGATTTACGCGTCGAGTAGCAACGAAAATACTTACGCGCATGTCGCCAATGCGCCCTACGATGGATTCAAAGCGCTGAGCGAAACGCTCGAACGCACCGAATCCCCAATCCGCGTCAAGCCGTTTAATCTCTACCACCATATCTTCTCCGCTGACCATCGCGGTAGTCTCGATGCGCTGCGTGGATTGCTCGACTATGCCCGGGCAGCTTATATCATCCCCATTGAGGCCAGTCGTTTTACCGCCATTACCCACGGATTTTACGGTGCCCACCTTATCAAAACTGGTGTCAATAGCTGGGAAGTGCGGGGCCGCGGCAGCCTGCAGACCATCCGCTTCGATAAGGGACAGAGTAAGCACGTCGATTTCAGGGCGTCACGCGGCATCGTCGGCCAGATGCATTATCAGGATGCGCTGTATGTCTATCTTGATGAAGCCGTGCAGATTCCCGTTATCGTGCTCGCCAATCTGTTAACATCGCCCCCCGCACCCTACCTTATCGACAGCCGCTGGCGCGTATGGAACCTGCAATCGGAAGCAAGCGCACTACGCTTCACCATACAGGGCTACGGCAAAGGTACCATGCGCTGGAAAGTTCCGGAGCATGGCACCTACACACTCACCACGATAGATGAAAACGGCAAAACACTGCCCCTCGCCATTGCTGAAACCCAGGACGGTATCGCGACCTTCCCTATCGAGAAGGATGCGATAGCACCATTGGCGGTGCGGATGACATGGACCGTTACCAATGCCCCCAAACCCAAGTCACCCATTCTTACGCCGGATTATTAATCCCCCGATTAAAGGCACCGCCGAAATCACTGGGAAATCGGTGTTGGCGAGCGTCGGATGGCCGCCCGGCGCCGTCGCCACCAAGGCAAACGCGATTTGCTTGAGGATACCCGCGCCATCCGCATCGCAATAAAGGATGCCCTTGGTAGCATCGTAGATATGGTGAACTTATTGTAAGGGATTGGCAGATGGCAATCACAGCAAGCCAGATCGAATATTAGGCGATTGGCCGCGATTCGTGAGAAAATTTAGTCGTCAGCCGACTTAGTTCTTTAATAACTTGAACGATATTATCCTGCTCGCCGCTAACTTTCTTGCTAAAGATAATCTCCAGGACTTCGATATACTTTTCGATGACAACAATATGATTTGGATTCCACGGCTGTAGTTTTTTACGACAGAAAAGATAGAGCATATAGGCAATTTTCGACGCACGGGTATAGCCGAAAGTACCACTACGCGAACTGATCGTGAGCGCGACTTCATTCATATCGTCCACGATAGTATTCGTTGTCTTGCCTTCACGGAGCGCCCTGCATAACATTTTGAGCTCTATCAAATCACTCTGGATCCATTGCAGTGAATCATCGGTAGCGGCACCAATAGCAAGTTGCGCATGGTTAAGTACCGCTGGTGTAATGATAGAGCCAAGACTCACATAATGCCCAAGCTTATGTTTTAAGGTAAAATCGGGCATCCATAATTTAGGGCTCGTATTCGTATTGATTGCCAATGCCGTATCGCGGGGCTTACGTTGAGGAAGCATCGGCATGGTTCGGCGATCAATACGAGGCGACTCGGCCCTCATATGCCTACGGTCGGGACCGACGAACTTCTCTTGTACAACAAAATAACGTGGAAACTCCACGATGCGCTCCAGCCGGCTATAGATCGTTTTCGCGGAAAATGGTTTGATTACATATTCATGAATCCCATTGTCGCGCGCGGTCTCCACGTCGGATTGCTCCCTACGCCCCGTCAACATGATGGCGGGCATCATCGGGTTGGCCGAATCGGGATCGCGACGGATGTGATTGACCAGGGAAATACCATCCATATCCTGGAGACGCCAATCGGTAATGAGAAAGTCAAAGTCACCTGATTTGGACAAGGAGAGTGCTTTGGTGCCGCTGGTCGTGAGTTGGATATTGGAAAAACCCATGCCCCTTAACATGGCTCTGGAAACCGTCACCAGTTGCTGATCAACATCGGCGACGAGAACCTTAAAATTCTCTAAGGTGGATGCCAAATGCTTGCTCCGAAGAATATTTTTTATTTGATATTTATTAATTATTTATTTGATATTTACTAAGGTCATTATTGCAGATTTCTCTTATTTATCCCATTACCATTTGTAAATAATTATCTTTTACCCATTAGTTTAGCCTTGACAAACTTCCTCAACGCCAAAGCGGCTAGAGGGTGCGAGGCCATCCACATCTGTATAATGTATATTGGGATACTGGTGGGCGGTAGAAGACTCGAACTTCCGACCTCCACGATGTCAACGTGGCGCTCTAACCAACTGAGCTAACCGCCCCCAGAAGGCCGCCTTTATAACAGGGATTTTTCGAGGCGCAACTACCCCTTTTTGTCATGCCTGTGAAAGCAGAGATCTCCTTAAGAAGTGGATTCCCGCGCATCCGGGAATGACAAAATAAAGCAAACTATTGCTTATTCCTGCTCAGATCGGCCGGATAAACACCCAAAAGATTCACTTTATGGGTGAAAAATCCCAGCTCCTCGATGGCAAGCTGTACTTTGCGCTCACGTGGGCTACCTTCGAAGGTCATAAAAAACTGCGCGGTTTCACGCAGGCCGACGCCACGGATATAGCTTTCTAACTTGATAAGATTCACATGATTGGTGGCGAATCCGCCGAGTGACTTATAAAGTGCCGCCGGAATATTGCGCAAGGTGAAGAATAGGCTAGTCAGCACGAGACCTTCCTCGGGGTCAGGATCGATGCCTTCTTTTGCCAGCGCGATGAAGAGCGTTTCGTTATCCTCCGCATCCTGAATAGATTCGGCAAGTTTGGTCAGGCCGTATAGCGAACCGGCGAGGGCGGAGCAAATCGCAGCTTTGGTTTTATCTTTCCATGCAGCGACATCGCGCGCAGCGGTCGCAGTGTTGTCATGAATATGGGTTTTTAGTTTATGTTCGTGAATAAAGGTACGGCATTGCAACAAACCCTGATGGTGGGAATAGACATCCGTGACGTCATTGAGCTCGGTATCCGGCACACCATATAAGTGCTGTTCCACTTTCTGGATATGCTCGGCGACGATATGCAAATTAGTGCGCGGCAGAAGATTGTGTATTTCAGCCACGCGCCCGGCTTGCGAATTCTCAATCGGGATCATGGCATATTTCGCCTGTCCCTCCGCCACCGCCTGGAACGCGTCCTCGAAGGAATTACAGGCAAGTGTGGTCATGTACGGATAGTTCTGGCGGCATGCCAAATCGGCATTCGCCCCTTCTACGCCCATGAAGGCAATGGTATGCTCGGCATCGATAGTACTGGACATGAATCAACCTAAACCTTAGATATACCGCATGTTTCCTAGGGTTTAGGCGATGGGAAGGCAAGCTAAAGATATGGCAAAAGTCGAAAAAATGAAAAAAACGGGCAACGGAGCGGCATGGAGCACGGAATCGTGGCGCGGCAAAGAAATCCGCCAGCAGCCTGTCTATCCGGATGCCAGCGCACTCAAAAAAGCCGAAACGACGCTACAGGGCCTGCCACCACTCGTCAGCTCGGAAGAAATCCGCCAATTGAAAAAAGAACTCGCCGCAGCAGCGATGGGCAACGCCTTCCTGCTACAGGGCGGCGATTGCGCCGAAAGTTTCGCCGAGTTCAATGAAACCAACCTGCGCAGCTTCTTCCGCGTCCTGATTCAAATGACGATGGCACTTATGTATGGCGCCGGTTCGCCCGTGGTGAAAGTCGGGCGCATTGCCGGACAATTCGCCAAGCCGCGCTCGGAAAATACCGAAAAGAAAAACGGCGTCGAGTTTCCTGCGTACCGCGGCGACATGGTGAACGGCATGGAGTTCGATGCGGCAGCACGCGCGCCGGATCCAGCGCGCCTTGTGCAGGCTTACTACCAATCAGCAGCCACGCTGAATTTCCTGCGCTCCCTCGCCCGTTCTGGGTATGCGGCACTTTCGCGCGTCGCCAAATGGAACATGGATTTCGTCGACGCCTCGCCGCAAGGAAAACATTTTGCGCAGGTGGTCGAGCGCATCAATGACTGCCTCGACTTCATCAACGCCACCGGGCTCAAGCTCGACAATGCGGAAGAGTTATCCGAGGCGCGGTTTTATACCTCGCACGAATCGCTGCTGCTGAATTATGACGCCTGCCTCACCCGTAAGGATAAAGACACGGGGCAATATTATGTCGGCTCGGCGCATATGCTGTGGATTGGCGACCGCACACGCAATCCGGACGAGGCGCATGTGGAGTTCCTGCGCGGCGTGATCAACCCTATCGGCTGCAAGGCTGGGCCCTCGATGACGCGCGAAGACCTGTTAAAATTATGCGACACGCTTAATCCGGACAATGAGCCTGGTCGCCTCACTTTTATTTCGCGCATGGGCGCCGGCGGTGTCGAAAAACATCTTCCACCGCTGGTTCGCGCATTGAAAGAAGAAGGCAAGCATGTCGTGTGGTCGTGCGATCCGATGCATGGCAACACGATTAAATCACCGAACGGACTCAAAACGCGCAAGTTCACCGACATCTTGTCTGAGGTGCGCAAGTTCTTCGCGATTCATGAAGCGGAAGGCACACATGGCAGCGGCGTGCATTTCGAAATGACCGGGCAGGATGTCACGGAATGCTTAGGCGGCGCGCAGGCAATTTCGGAATTGAATTTATCTGATCGTTACCACACGCACTGCGATCCGCGCCTGAATGCATCGCAATCACTCGAGCTCGCATTCCTCATCGCCACACTATTAAAAAAGCGTTAGCGACGCCGCGTGTCGTTAACGAAGCGCTAACTAGTTGTTGCATGCGCGCAACAAAACAAATGTCACAGAAAAAAAATCACTGCGAATGACGCATGAGGGGCATGCGACGCTGGCATCGATGCACGTGATATGAGTATGTATGGGTCGTTGTTAACTTTTATTTAGGAGGACTATTATGGCTGCTAAGAAAAAAGCGAAGAAAAAGAAAACCGTTGCTAAGAAAAGCGCTTCGAAATCTGTTAAGTCGAAGAAAAAAGCTAAACGCAAGTAGTTGCGTTTAACTTACGGAAAGAAAGGGCCCGCTATTTAGCGGGCCCTTTTTTTTAGCTCCGTCATTGCTAGCATAGTGAAGCAGCCAGCTACAGACGCCGTCATGCTCGCGCTTGTCGCGAGCATCCACTCTGAGATGGATCCTCGGGACGAGCCCGAGGATGACGAAAGCTGGATTGCTTCGAGCTAAAGCCCTCGCAATGACGATGAGTTATGCTTCCTGCGCTTCGCTGCGTGAACCTTTGCGGCGCATGGTTTTGCCCGACATCTCGTATTGGTCGGACATATCCTCACCACTGGCTTGATCCACGACTTTCATCGACAGGCGGACTTTGCCACGATTGTCGATATCGAGGACTTTCACCTTCACCATTTGACCTTCAGCAATCACGTCGGTCACCTGATTGACGCGGTGATCGGCCATCTCGGAAATATGGACAAGACCGTCCATACCGCCGATGAAGTTCACGAACGCACCGAAATCGACAATGCGCACGACTTTGCCCTCGTAGATTTTGCCGATCTCAGGAACTGCCGTGATGCCCTGAATCCACTTCAGCGCGGCTTCAGCGGCTTCACCGGTCGTGGCGAAAATGTTGATCGTGCCGTCGTCGTTGATGTCGATCTTGGTGCCGGTGGTTTCGGTGATCTCACGAATCACTTTACCGCCGGAGCCAATGACTTCACGGATTTTCTCGACCGGAATCTTGATCGAGGTAATGCGCGGCGCGGTATCAGCAAGCTCAGGGCGAGCGGCTGTCAGCGCTTTGCTCATCTCGTTCAGGATATGCATGCGGCCGGCTTTCGCCTGTTTCAGTGCCACACCCATGATTTCCTCGGTGATGCCGTTGATCTTGATGTCCATCTGCAGTGAAGTGACACCATTCATCGTACCAGCTACTTTGAAGTCCATGTCACCCAGATGATCCTCGTCGCCCAGAATATCGGACAACACGGTGAAGTCCTTGCCTTCAAGCACAAGGCCCATGGCAATACCGGCGATCGGCTCCTTCAGTGGAACACCTGCATCCATCATGGCGAGTGAGGCACCGCACACGGTCGCCATCGAGGAAGAACCGTTCGATTCGGTGATCTCGGAAACCACGCGGATCGTGTACGGAAACTGCTCTTTGGTCGGCAGTAGCGGACGCACAGCGCGCCAAGCCAGCTTGCCGTGGCCCTGTTCGCGGCGTCCCGGAGGGCGCAGCGGGCCAGCTTCACCGACCGAGTAGGGCGGGAAGTTGTAATGCAGCATGAAATGCTCATCGTAAGTGCCGTCAATCGCGTCGATCATCTGCTCGTCCTGCGATGTGCCGAGCGTGGTCACGACCAGCGCCTGGGTTTCACCGCGAGTGAACAATGCCGAACCGTGGGTGCGTGGTAATACGCCCACTTCGCACACGATGTTGCGGATCTGCTCGGGGTTACGTCCGTCGATGCGCTTTTTGTCTTTGGCAATCGCGGTACGGACGATGTTCTGCTCGAGCTTCTTGAGCACGCTGCCCACGAGCTTCTCACCGAACTTGCCGTCTTCTTCCTTACCAACGAACGCTTCTTTCACTGCCTTCTTGACGTCGTTGATTGCGGTCACGCGATCCTGTTTCACCGTTTTGGTGTAGGCAGCGCGCAGACCGGAGTCAGCGAGTTTCTTCACGCCATCCACCAACGCCGCCGGATATTCGGCGGCTTTGAAATCCCACGGCTCTTTCGCCGCTTCTTCGGCGAAGGCGATGATGAGGTCGAGCACTGGCTGGAACGCCTTATGGCCGAACATCACCGCTTCGAGCATTGCTTCTTCGCTGATTTCCTGAGCTTGCGATTCCACCATCAACACCGAGGTGCGCGTGCCAGCGACGATCAGGTCGAGGTCACTCACAACGGCTTGTGATTTCATCGGGTTCAGTACGAGCTTGCCTTCAATACGGCCAATTTTCGAGCCGCCGACGGGGCCCATGAAGGGAAGACCCGACAGCGCGAGCGCTGCGGAAGTTCCGATCATCGCCGGAATATCGCCATCGTTTTCGATATCATGGCTGACCACGGTGCAGACGATCTGCACTTCATGATAGAAGCCTTCGGCGAAAAGCGGACGAATCGGGCGGTCGATCAGGCGCGAAACGAGTGTTTCTTTCTCTGACGGACGACCTTCGCGTTTGAAGAAGCCACCGGGAATCTTTCCGGCAGAGTATGTTTTCTCGATATAGTTCACCGTTAGCGGGAAGAAGTCGATATCCGGCTTCGGTTGCTTGGCGGCGGTGACGGCGCAGAGTACGACCGTATCACCATAAGTGACGAGGACGGCCCCGTCGGCCTGGCGGGCAATGCGCCCGGTTTCGAGAGTGAGCGTTCTACCGCCCCACTCCATCGATTTCTTGGTAACATTAAACATAAATCATAGTCCTTTCTTTCCCCCTCCTTACCGCCGTTTCCCCTATGGAAATAGCAACCGCAAAACTATATCGCGACCTATCAGGCGGGAGCCTGTTGTACGTTGCATCAGTGCCCCCAACGTACTGCGGGGCTTCGAGTGCTAGTCGCTAGTGCTGGGAGTTTCCCTAGCACTAGTGACTGGCACTTATTTCCGGATACCCAGCTTGTTAATAACGGCTGTGTAGCGTTTGGTATCTTTCGTCTTGAGGTAATCCAGCAAGCAGCGGCGCTGGCCGACCATTTTCAGCAGGCCGCGACGCGAATGGTGGTCCTTCATATGGCCTTTGAAATGCTCAGTCAGGTTGTTGATGCGCTCGGTGAGAATGGCCACTTGCACTTCCGGTGAACCGGTATCGCCCTTGGCGGTGGCATATTCCGTAATCAGCGCAGTTTTGCGCGCAGCAGTAATCGACATAATAACCTCTACGCGGCATCGGGTTTGCGTGATGCGGGTGCCGGGATGCCGTCCAGCGCCGTATCGCTCGGAAATAGTGGAATTAACCAAGCTGCGGGGTTATGCACGGATTGCTCCAGGAAATCCAGTGAAATCGCGTCATTATCGGAAAATTCCCCTACCCGGGAGCGGTGCAAGGCCGCAATATAGCCTTCCGAGCCCAGCGTTTGCGCCATATCGCGCCCTAAGCTCCTGATATAGGTGCCCTTACTGACTTCCGCCTCAAAGGTGGCGGTTTTTTCAACCAGCTGCAAAAACTGGAGATGATATACGGTAACGCGCCGTGCTTTTAACGCCACCGCTTCCCCTTTACGGGCAAGGTCGTAGGCACGTTGTCCATCGACCTTGAGGGCGGAGAAAATGGGCGGCATCTGTTCAATCTCGCCGGTAAAGCGAGGCAGGATGGCCCTTATCGCGGATTCGGCTGGAATGATGTCCGAAGTGGCGACAACCTCACCCTCCGCATCGTCCGTAGCCCTGCGCTCACCGAAGGTTACGGAAAAGCGGTAGGTTTTTTTTGCATCCATCAGCAGATGCACCTGCTTGGTTGCTTTGCCGAAGGCGAGCGGAAGGATACCAGTCGCCAACGGGTCCAATGTACCCGCATGACCCACTTTGGCAGCATTGGTCAGGCGCTTGGCAATTGCCACTGCGCGAGCCGAGGTCATATGCAGGGGCTTGTTGAGGTTCACCCAGCCGTCGATAGGCTGTCCGCGACGCTTACTCATGTGTTGAATCGGCAGGTTTGCCGATATCTTGCTTCACGCGATCGCTGTTCAGCAATTCGTTGATACGCCCTGCCACTTCGTAGGAAGTATCGAGTTTGAATACGACCCGCGGCGTATAGCGCAGGATGACGCGTTTGCTGAGCAGGCCGCGAATATAACCGGCGCGGTCTGTCAGCAACGCCATGACTTCATCCTTTTTATTGCCGGCAAGTGGCATGACATAGGCAGTGGCATTTTTTAAATCTGGGCTGATGCGCACTTCCGATACAGTAATCGAGGAGGAATCAAGCTCCGGGATATGGGTTTCACCGAGCGCAAAAATCTGCGCCAAGGCGCTGCGCAATTCCTCGCCGACACGCAATTGGCGTTGAGAGGGGGCTTTGGTTGATCGTTCCATTTTATATTTCGTTGTTGGTTATTGGTTGTTGGTTGTTGGAAAGCAAACCAACAACTAACAACCAATAACTAAAAACTTCTTTTATCATTTATGCGTCAGCCGATGGCTCGGGCGCCTTGACCGGTACATTCGCTTGAACGGTACGCGCAATGAATTGCACCTCGAAACACTCGATCATGTCACCGGCGCGAACATCCTCGTAATTCTCAAAGGCCATACCGCACTCAAAGCCGGATTTCACTTCCTTCACTTCGTCCTTGAAGCGTTTGAGGGTTTTGAGTGTGCCTTCGTGAATCACCACATTGTCGCGCAGCAAGCGCACTTTCGCGCCGCGCTTGACGGTGCCTTCGGTGATCATACAGCCAGCGACCTTTCCCACTTTGGTGATGTTGAACACTTCGCGGATTTCGGCATAGCCGATAAAGTCTTCGCGCAGTTCTGGCGATAACATACCGGAGAGCGACGCTTTAATATCGTCGATCAAATTGTAGATAATCGAGTAGTAGCGGATATCGACCTTCTGCGCGGTAGCGAGCTCTTTGGCTTTCGGCATGGCGCGCACGTTGAAGCCGATGACCATGGCGCCGGTTGCCTGCGCCAGCGTGATGTCCGACTCGTTAATCGCACCGACACCGGAATGCAGCACGCGGACTTTGACCTCGTCGCCATTGAACCTGGCAAGCGAGCCCACAATGGCTTCCGCCGAACCATGCACGTCCGACTTAACGATGATGGGAAGTTCCTTCGCCGAAGTTTTTCCGGCAATGGCAAACAGTTGCTCCACCGAGCGCGTCGAGGCAACGGAGATACGTTTCTTTTCTTTCTCGCGGCGATATTGGACGATGTCGCGCGCGGCTTTTTCGTTCTCGGCGGCGGCGAATTCGTCGCCCGCTTCCGGCGTGCTATCCAGACCAAGCACTTCGACCGGTACGCTGGGGCCTGCTTCTTTGATCTCAACGCCTTTGTCGTTCACCAGTGCGCGTACGTGGCCGTAAGCGCTGCCTGCCACCACAAGATCGCCCACACGCAATGTTCCGCGCTGTACAAGCAACGTCGCTACAGTTCCCTTGCCGCGATCCACGCGCGCTTCAATCACCGTACCCGAAGCCCTACGATCCGGGTTGGCTTTAAGTTCCATCACCTCGGCCTGCAGCAGAATCGCCTCGAGCAGCTTGTCGAGATTGCGTTTTTCTTTGGCTGATACTTCGACCACGATGGTCTCGCCGCCAAAATCTTCGGCGACGAGCGCATGGCTCATCAGTTCGGTTTTGATCCGCGCCACGTCGGCGCCCGGCTTATCGATTTTATTGACGGCGACGATAATCGGCACGCCAGCCGCTTTCGCGTGGCTGATAGCCTCGATGGTTTGCGGCATGATACCGTCATCCGCCGCCACAACCAGCACAACGATGTCGGTGACTTTGGCGCCGCGCGCACGCATCGCCGTGAAGGCTTCATGGCCCGGCGTGTCGAGGAAACTCACTTTATGACCCGAGCCTACATCCACCTGATAAGCGCCGATATGTTGGGTAATGCCGCCCGCTTCACCCGCCACGACATCGGTGGCACGCAGCGCATCGAGCAGTGAGGTTTTGCCATGATCGACATGGCCCATGATGGTAACCACCGGCGAGCGCGATTGTAATGATTCGCTCGTATCATCTGTTTCGACCAGATGCTCTTCTACATCCGCTTCCGAAACGCGTTTGAATTTGTGGCCGAAGATGCCGACGATGATTTCCGCTGTATCGGCATCGATGGCCTGATTCACCGTCGCCATTGTACCGAGTTTGAGTAGTTCCTTGATCACATCGACCGCACGCTCGGCCATACGGTTGGCGAGTTCCTGCACGGTGATGGCTTCGGGGATTTTTACTTCGCGGACTATTTTTTCCTGCTGTGACGACGGAATCACGTGCGATTTCTTATGCACTTTCGCCCGCTGACGTTTTACCGCTGAAAGCGAACGGACTTTAATATCGTCATCCATGCCCAGCGCCTGAGCGATGGTCAGCTTGCCTTCGCGCTTATATTCCTCAAGCTGCTCACCGCCTTTGGCTTTTTTACGCTTCTCTTCTTCTTCGGCTGCCGTCGGACGTGCCGGGGCGGAGAAGTTAGGGCGCTTCACCGTAGGCTTCGGTCTGGCAGGCGCGCCGCCCATCCGCTCAAGATTGCGCTTAGCGAGATCGCTCATCGGCGCCTTGGCAGTCGTTTTAGCAGTAAGGCCTTCCGTTTCGTTCGCATCATCGTCACCGAGATCGGCGGGGGCAAAATTTTCGAAATGTTCTTGCGGATCTTCCTGCGCTTTTTCCGCCTGCTGCAGAGCACGCAGACGCGCCTCGCGCTCGGCCTGATTCAGCATCCGCTGCTTGGTCGCCTCCGACGCACCGCGCTCGACCTCGATCATCCCCGCCGCGCCCTTGGCAAAGGTGCGGGTTTTTTTAACTTCTACCGTGACAGTTTTACTTCGTCCGCGCTGGAAGTTCTGCTTCACCTTGCCCGCTTCCATGGTTTTGGTCAGCGACAGCGTGGTGGGCGAAGACAGCTTCAGCGCCTCTTTTTTATCCGTTTGTCCGTTATTTTCGGTCATAATTTCCTGTGTTGCCTTGAGAGTTGGGCGGTTTAGCACTGTTCACTCCATAAATAAAGCGAAACGGCGGGCTGTTTCGATAAAAAACGAGGATGCCGGTCCGTGGAACACTGCCACATGCACCGCATTCTCCCGTCCCAGCACCTGACTAAGCAGGTCGCGCGGGAGGCTATGAAGCACGGGAATCCCTTCCCTTTTCAGCTTTCTGACCCCGTCTTCCGAGGCATCATCCGCATGCACTAACGCAGCAACTTTGCCTTTGTTAAGCGCATCTTCGACCTTCTCAAAACCGCTGATAACCTCACCTGCTTTGCGGGCCAGCGAGAGCGATTCCCCCACGCGCTTTGCTAATAGCATTTCCAATTGGTTAAGGAAGCCCTCAGGGATAGTTACCGGCTCCTTCGCTGCTTTGGAGAAACTCCGGCGGGCGATGGCATCGGCGACCAACAGACGCGAATTGGTAACATACACCCCCCGACCGGGAAGCTTATAGTTCAGATCGGCAACAAGCACCCCGTCCGGCGAGACGACGAAGCGGATCAACTCCGCCTTGTCCTTCACTTCGCGGGTAACGATGCAGCTGCGTTCAGGTTCGGCTTTTCTGGTCATTTTTACTGGTTGTTGGTTGCTGGTTGTTGGTTGTTAGTATTTTTCCAACAACTAACAACCAACAACCAGCAACATTTTTACGCTTTCTTCTCGTCGACGAACCACGCCTCACGGCACTTCATGATGAGCGCCTCGACGTCTTCGCGCACCATGCCGGGTTTGGGGATGATTTCAAAAAATTCATCGGTAGCCAGACCGGCAAAATCATCGACGGTTTTGATGCCGCTCTCGGCGAGCTTCAACACGATGTCGGTGTTCAATCCTTCAAGTTTCACCAGCGCTTCTTCCACGCCCATCTCTTTGAGTTTGGCGTTAAGCTCGGCGGCTTTGGTATCGAGGTAGGCTTTGGCGCGGTTGCGCAATTCGCCTGCCACAGCTTCATCGAAGCCTTCGATTCCCGCAAGATCCTCGACCGGTACGAATGCCACTTCCTCGACCGAGCTGAAGCCTTCGGTGACGAGGAGGTGGGCGATGACTTCCTCAACGTTAAGTGCTTCGATGAACAGTGCTGACAGGCGGTTGAATTCCTGCGTGCGGCGCTCAGACTCGGCATCCTCGGTGAGGATATCGATATTCCAGCCGGTGAGCTGGGCGGCAAGGCGCACATTCTGGCCACGGCGGCCGATGGCGAGCGAAAGCTGCTCGTCCGGCACCACGATTTCGATACGGCCGTTATCCTCGTCAATAACAACTTTGCTGACTTCGGCTGACGACAAAGCGTTGACCACGAAGGTCGCCGGATCTTCAGCAAATTGTACGATATCGACTTTCTCGCCCTGCAATTCAGAAACAACCGCCTGCACGCGCGAACCGCGCACGCCGACGCAGGAGAGCACCGGGTTGACCGAAGGGTCGTTCGATTGCACGGCAATTTTGGCGCGTGAACCGGGATCGCGGGCGACGGCTTTGATTTCGATGATACCATCGTAAAGTTCTGGCACTTCCTGCATGAACAATTTGGCCATGAATTCCGGGCGCACGCGGCTCAGGAATACTTGTGGGCCGCTTTTTTCGCGGCGCACGTCATAAATATACGCGCGGATGCGGTCGCCGGGACGGAAGGTTTCCCGGGGGATCAACTCGTCCTTGCGAATGACGGCTTCGGCACGACCGAAATCGACTGTCACGTTGCCGTATTCGACGCGTTTTACCGTACCGTTTACGATCTCGCCCACGCGGTCTTTGAATTCGTCGTATTGATGCTCGCGTTCAAAATCGCGAACTTTCTGCACGATAACCTGCTTGGCGGTCTGCGCAGCAACACGGCCGAAATCGATCGGCGGTAATTCGTCGCGGATCTCAGAGCCGATTTCGAGTTTCTTGTCACGCTTCTTTGCCTGCTCCAACGTGATCTGCTGGACTTCTTTTTCCGGGTCGACCACTTCAACCACGGTAATCACACGGAACAGCGAGATGGCACCAGTTTTGCGATCAATTTCAGAGCGGATATCGTGCTCCTGGCCGTATTTCTTGCGACCGGCGATTTGAATCGCATTTTCCATCGCCTCGAGCACCTGCTCGCGCTGGATGTTCTTTTCACGCGCGACCGCATCGGCGATCTGTAGCATCTCGGTGGAACCATGAATTACTTGTGGGACGGCCATTTTTTACTCCTTGTTAGACTACGTCATCCTCGGGCTCGTCCCGAGGATCCAGTTGGATTCTCGCGACAAGCGCGAGAATGACGGTGTGGGGGTTAAAACAATCAACTTCATTAAGAAACTTTCTTCTGGTGGGCCTTAATCAATTCATCCGTCAGCACCAATTTGGCCGACTGAATATCGCGGTAGGGTATCGTCACCATCTGATTATCGATCGTGATGGAAACCTCGCCATGATGGAATCCGTTCAACTTGCCGCTGAAACGCCTGCGCCCATTAATGGGAAGCTGGGTTTCGATCTTGGCCAGATGACCGGTGTATTTCGTGTAATCGCCCTCGCGCGTGAGGGGGCGGTCGATGCCCGGCGAGCTCACCTCAAGCCGGTAAGCATCGGAGATAATATCCTCAACATCGAGCATGGCGGAAACCTGCTTGCTGATATCGGCGCAATCATCGAGGCTGATCGTGCCGTCGGGCCGCTCGGCCATGATTTGCAGCAAACGTGACTTGTTGCCGTCCATCAGCCGCACCTGAACCAGCTCAAAGCCTAAGGCCTCGACCTGCGTCCGCACGATAGTCTCAACTTTTTCAACCAGCGTATTCATCAATCTCTCTGTCATTCCACTTCAGCCTTCGCTGGAGTACACTTAAGCAATTCGCCATCACCAGACGCCGTCATGCTCGCATTTATTGCGAGCATCCACTCCGAGTTGGATCCTCGGGATAAACCCGAGGATGACGAAGACTGAGATTGCTTCGGGTATCAGCCCTCGCAATGACATCCACAAAACACACAATAAAAAAGGCGGCTCGTGGGCCACCTCTTCGGATGTGTATGTGAATGTAAGGGGGTGCATAAGGTGGAAGGGCTCTGGAATCAAGTAAAATTGTCACCCCGCACTCGTTGCGGGGTCTGCCGGATGCCGCAACAAGTGCGGCATGACAAGTTACATTATTTCCTAACACACTCAAAAAACAATGGATTTCTCCCCTGCTCCGTCGTTTTTCGCTGGTATTTCGTTTGGGTCCAGTCGCTTGGTGGGTTTTGCCAGTCGGCCTTTTCGCGGGCGGTCCACTCATAGTAGGGGCTGGCGAGCAGATACTCCAATATCCACGCCGAGTAATCGACATGGTCGGTGGCGATGAGCAGCCGTCCGCCTTTTTTGTGGATGGGCGAGAGCATTTCGAGTGTTTCGGCATTGATGAGGCGGCGCTTGTTATGGCGCAGCTTCGGCCATGGATCGGGAAAGAGGATAAAGATTTCGTCGATACTCGCCTCCGGTAGGGCCTTAATGAGAAGCCGCGCATCATCCGTAAATAGCCGGATATTGGTGAGTTTCTGCTGGTCGATGCCGGCGAGGCATTTGGCCACCCCATTGATGAAGGGCTCGCAGCCGATATAGAGTGTGTCCGGGTTATGCGCCGCCTGCGCCAGCAGATGCTCCCCCGCCCCGAAGCCGATTTCGAGGGCGATTCTTTTGTCATTCTGAGCGTAGCGAAGAATCCCGCCCAATGCGTCGGGAGATCCTTCGCTTTGCTCAGGATGACATTGCAGCTTCGGCAGCAGCTCATCCACCAACGCCTGCTGATACGGGCGCAGGCTACGGCCCCGATTGCGGCCGTAGGAGGAGAGGAAATCAGGCCGCGCTGGAGATTTTAAATTCACGTTTAAGCGCATCGACAAGGTCGAGTTTTTCCCATGAGAATTCGCCGTTTTTGCCCGGCTCGCGGCCGAAATGCCCATAGCTTGCCGTGGGTAGGTAAATCGGGCGGTTAAGTTGAAGATGCGTGCGAATCCCCCGCGGCGATAAATCCAGCAGTTCCTGCAGCACCGTTTCCAGACGCTCGGGGTCCACCTTGGGCGCGGCGTGCGTGTTCACGTAGAACGATACCGGATGCGCCACGCCAATGGCGTAAGAAAGCTGGATGGTGCAGCGCTCTGCCAAACCCGCAGCAACAATGTTTTTGGCAAGATAGCGTGCGGCGTAAGCAGCTGAACGATCTACTTTTGTTGGATCTTTTCCGGAGAAGGCGCCGCCACCGTGCGGAGCCGAACCGCCGTAGGTATCGACGATAATCTTGCGGCCCGTAAGGCCGGAATCGCCATCGGGACCGCCGGTGATGAACTGGCCGGTGGGATTGACGAAAAGCTGATCCTCCGTCGGCATCCAGCCTTTGGGCAGGGTTTCCTCGACCACTTTGCGCACGAGAGTGCGGATTTTGTCCTGCGTGATGTCAGGTGAATGCTGGGTGGAAACGACAATAGAAGCGGCGCGCGCCGGCTTGCCGTCGACATATTCAAGGCTCACCTGACTTTTGGCATCCGGTCCTAAGAGCGGGTATTTGCCCGCACGGCGACCTGCTGAGAGTGCCTGCAGGATTTTATGGGCGTAGCAAATGGGTGCAGGCATGTGGGAAGGTGTTTCGTTGGTGGCGAAGCCGAACATAATGCCCTGGTCGCCGGCGCCTTCGTCCTTGTTGCCCGATGCATCGACACCCATGGCGATGTCGGCCGATTGCTGGTGCACATAATTTTCGAGATCGAGGTTGCGCCAACTGAAACCCTTCTGTTCGTAGCCGATATCCCTGACCACATTGCGGGCGATTTCACCCATATGGCGAGCATTGAGGCTCACGCCACGGAATTCCCCGGCAACGATCACGCGGTTGGTGGTAGCCATGACTTCAATCGCGCAACGCGCCTCGGGGTTTTCCGTCAGGCAGGCATCGACGATGGCGTCCGAAATCTGGTCGCAGATCTTGTCGGGGTGGCCTTCCGCCACCGATTCACTGGTGAAAATATAGCTGCTACGTGTTGGATAGCTCACCGGTGTCATGCTTCAATCCCCTATCATTATAGTTCGGACAGATACGCATGACCGCAACGCTGCTTAGGCCGGGAATAAATGGCCGCCAAACAGTAAATGCCCAGAGACGGCGGTTGTAGCTGGCTTGAGGAAAAGGTCAATGGAATTACTAAGCGCCGCTCGCTTTTTTGCCACGAGGCCTTGCTTCCGCAGGGTCGTCCGCCATGGCTTTGATGAGTTCGATAACACGTTTGCGCAGCATTGGATTCTTGATGCGGTAATAAGCGCGCAGGACTTCCAGTGTTTCGCGATCGTCCATTTTTTCGTGCTCGAATGATGTGGCGGGCGCTTCGGCCAGACCCAAGGCTTTACCTTCGCCAACCGCATAATCGCCGTAACCATCGAAGAAATAGGAGATTTGTACCTTCAGCACCTTGGCAAAATCATACAGGCGGCTGGAACCCATGCGATTGATGCCGCGCTCGTATTTCTGCACTTGCTGGAAGGTGATGCCGACTTCCTTGCCAACGGCTTCCTGGCTCAGACCGGCAATCGTCCGTTTTTGCCGCAACCGACGACCAACATAAACATCAACTGGATGTGGAGTGCCCATAAATCTAGCGAATTTCCCTTTGCTTATTCAACCTGCAGTGAGCATATCGCCAAACGAGGGGGATGCAAGAAAATTAATCTTTGTTTACGCCTTGGGGGGGAGATTAAACCCGGCTACGCCGCACGATACACAGCAAAAGTATCAGCAAAAACACCATCCGCTCACCGTGCTCTGTGTAGAAAGTCGGTGCTTGGGCGGCAGGCAGCGCCTGATCGATAATCCCGCGCTGGTTGAGCGGCATCATGCGCACGATGCGGCCAAAAGGGTCAATAACGGCGGAGATGCCGGTATTGGCGGCACGCACCACCGGCAGGCCTTGCTCAATCGCCCGCATGCGCGACATGGCGAGATGCTGGTATGGGCCCGGCGTATCGCCGTACCATGCGTCGTTGGTGACATTCAATATCCACGCCGGACGTTTGGCACTGTCCACGGCAATCCACGGGAAAATAGCTTCATAGCAGATCAGTGGGCTGAAGGAAGGATGGCCGGAAATAGTGATGGTCGATGCCCCTCTCCCGCGCGAGAAATCGATGCCGCCGGGGGTGATTTTGTTCATGGGGAGTAGGTTGCGCAGCGGCACAAATTCACCGAACGGCACCAGCTGGTGCTTATCGTACGAACCGACAATGGTGCCACGGCTATCGACGGCAAGGATGCTGTTCCAGAGTTTCAACTCAGCGCCGGAATCGTCACCATGCACGGTGCCCGTGATCAGTAACCCGCCAGCAGGTGCAAGTTCGCTCAAACGCTTCGGCCAGTCGGAGCCGGGATAGATGGTGTAAGGAAACGCACTCTCAGGCCAGATGATGATGGAGGGCAGCGGTGCATCCGACTGCAAGCGCGACATGCCCGCATGGATTTTCAGCGAATTGGCACGACCCTCTTCTGTCCACTTAATGCCTTGCGGAATATTCGCCTGCACGATGCGCAACCGAGTATTCGTCATTGCCGCCTGCGCAGGCATACGCTTCATGCCGTAGCCATAGGCGCCGATGAGCAAGGCGAGCGCAACGGCGAGGAGTATAGTGCGCTGCTTCGATGATACGTCCGGCTTGATGAACAGCAACGGCAGCAGCGCCAGCGTGACCACGAACAGGCTTAATCCGTAGGGGCCGATGAGCGCGGCAATCTGGCTTATCCGGATGGAGGAAAGCGCGACGTAGCCCAACAGATTCCACGGGAATCCAAACCAGCCGACGCTATGTAAACATTCCAGCGCCACCCATAATACGGCGAATAGCATGATGTCCGAGGCAGTGCGGCCCGCGCGACCCATCCAGAACATCCAGCCGAACAGCACAAACCAGAGGGCGAATAATCCGGTGAGGCCAATGACGCAGAAGGGCACCAGCCAGCCGAACTGCGCCGCGTCGACGAGCAGCGCATTGGCTATCCACCAAGTGCCTGCCATGAAATAGCCGTAGCCGAAGAAGTAACTCCGCCCCATCGCCGAGCGGCGCGACGGTGCGGATTCGAGAAGCAGGAAGAAAACCGGGAACGCAACAAACAACACCGGCCAAATATGAAACGGTGCAAAGGAAAGCGCCGTCGATGCGCCAGTAAGAAAGCATAAAAGCAGGGCTAGTTTGGGGGTTATCTGACGCAGGTAAATACTGGATCGCTGTAGCGCCATCCGTTACGCGACCGCTTCGATGGCAACTATCGGCACCAACCGAGTAATCCTGACCTGCCGCACGCGGCGGGGGTCAGCAGCGGTAATTTCAATTTTTAAGCGTTCACGGATTTTTAGCACCTCACCCTTCACTGGCACACGCCCAAGCGTGAAGAAGATAAAACCCCCCAGCGTGTCATAATCAGCGGATGCTTCGCCCTCACCATGGAGTTTTTCCTGCAGTGCGGCCTCGACTTCGTCGATGGTAACGCGTGTATTCGCCACGAGCACATCACCAACCCAATGTAGCATGGAGGCAAGGTCGCGTACTTCGTCATGCTCATCCTGGATTTCGCCGACCAGTTCCTCAAATAAGTCTTCCATGGTGACAAGGCCCGACGTGCCGCCAAATTCATCGACCACGATAGCCATGTGGCAGCCCGCCACCCGCATTTTGAGCAGAAGGTCAATGATCCGCATCGAGGGTGGGACGAAAAGGATGTCGTGCAGCACGCTGTTGATATCAAAGCGCGCGCCGCCGGTGACGTAGGAGAACAGGTCCTTTACATGGATGAAGCCTTCGATCTTATCGAGCGATTCATCGAACACCGGAATGCGCGTATGGCCGATTTCGACCACATGCTGTTTCAGTGCATCGAGTGTCACGGCACGCGGCAAGGCTTGGATTTCAGTGCGTGGAATCATCACGTCGCGCGCGGTTAAATCCCCAAAATGCACAATATTGCGCAGCAACGCTTTTTCCTCGTCACTGATGGAGAATTCCTTGGTGGGGTTTTCCTCCAGCGCCTCGGCGATGATTTCTTTTAAAGATCCATCGTTCTTCGAACCAAACCGGCTGCGTATCCAGCGTGTGATGGCGGCCAAGCGCGGCGACCTTTCACTAGCGGAAGCCACCTTTGGTGGCGGCGGCAGGTTGGGTAATACGAGTTGCTGGCCTTCGGGTTCGGACATGGTTGCAGCGAATCTAGAGGCTAGCGTACGGGTTCGCAATACCAATCGCCGCGAGGAGTTTTATTTCCTTCGTCTCCATGCGCTTAGCATCGTCGTCATGCGCGTGATCATGGCCTAATAGATGCAGCAGCCCGTGTAATAATAGATGACTGAGATGGTCGGCCATGGGTTTTTTCTGCGCCTTGGCTTCTTTGGTAATCGTTTCATAAGCGAGCACAATATCTCCCAAATGCCGCACCCCAGCGACTTCACTGTCATCCGCAAATGACAGCACATTCGTCGATTTATTCTTGCCGCGGTAATCGTGATTGAGCGTGCGGACTTCTTTGTCGTTCGCCAGCACCACCGTTACCGAGTTTTTATGCAGCTTCTCCCGCTTCATGCCGTGCGCGATGACTTCGCGCACCAACACCCGGTGCTTCTTGAAACGTGGTTCGTGGATGAGGATGGCGATCGTCAATTACGCCAGTCGCAAATCAAGGTGTTTACCGAGCGATGCCGCCGCCGATTGCAACTGGTCCAGCGTGGAGTGGTGTTTGGGATTGAGGATACGATCAACTTGCTTTTGATTCACACCCATCGCCCGCGCAATATCCGCCTTGCGTTTTTTGGAAACACGCATCTCATTGTAAATAGACGCTTTTGCCGCCAGCAGTGGGTGCATATACACCCAACCGTTACCGCGTTCGCAGCGCGATGGTTCAGGCACGATTTCGCCACTTGCCATAGAATCAGTAATCATCGCAGCGATGAGCCCATGCGTCTCGGCCAGCGCCTTGTCTCGCGTAGAAGCCTCGCACGCTCCCTGAAATCGGCCGTCGGGATGCGAAATGCTGACGACATAACTGCCATCGACCTTTTCAATCGTTACCGGATAACGCATCACTTTCTCTCCTATTTCAAACCAAGTTGCCGTTTAATCGCATGCACCAAACCTTTGCCGATTTCCTTATTGCCGTGAAACGGCATCACGGTTTTGCGGCCTTGGTAGTGAATCGTAATATGGCCACCCTTACCCCTGCCTTCTTCGAAGGTACAGCCTTGGTCTTTCAGCCATTTTCTGAATTCACTATGCCTCATAGTAAGACAAATATGTCGTCTTTGTCAAGGGAATAATAAGACATATTTGTCCTATTTCCAGACTGGTCACGGTTCGCGAAGACTGTCGCCGGATTCGGAGAATTGCTTTTTCTTCTCTTCCCACTCATCGTACGCTCTGATGATTTTGGCGGCGAGCGGGTGGCGCACCACATCACCATCAGAGAAGCGCACCACTTCGATACCTGGGATATGCTCGATTTTTGGTACGCAATCAGCCAACCCGGACTTGATATCCTTCGGCAAATCCACCTGCGACAAGTCGCCGGTAATCACCATGCGTGAACGCTCGCCCATGCGGGTTAGGAACATTTTCATCTGCGTGCGCGTGGTGTTCTGCGCTTCGTCGAGAATCACGAAGGCGTTGCTGAAGGTGCGGCCACGCATGAAAGCGAGCGGCGCCAGTTCGATTTCGCCGCTTTCGATGGCTTCCTGCACACGCTCGCCCGGCATCATGTCGAATAGAGCGTCGTAGAGCGGGCGCATATAGGGATCGAGTTTTTCACGCATATCACCGGGAAGGAAGCCGAGTTTTTCCCCCGCTTCCACCGCCGGACGCGAAAGGATGATGCGTTCGACTTTTTTGTTGAGGAACATATATACCGCCATCGCCACCGCGACGTAGGTTTTCCCCGTGCCCGCCGGTCCCAGCGCGAAAACAAGGTCGTTCTCATACAATTCGCGGATATAATTCGCCTGCACGTGGGTATAGGGCACCACGGTTTTTTTCATAGTACGGATATAGACATCCGAATTGGCTTCCGAGATGCCGTGACGATTTTTCGGCTGCTTGTCGTTGATGGGCGGCATCATGCGAATTGCCGCGTCGATTTCCGCATCGCCCACTTCCTTGCCTGCCTCGATTTGCTGGTAGAGCGACTGCATCAGCCGCTCGGTCGCCTCAATATCACGCTTGTGTCCAGCGATGGAAAGCATATTGCCGCGCGACACCATGGTAACGTTGAGCACTTGTGCGATATGGTCGAGATGGGAGTCATGGTCGCCGTAAAGCATCGGCAGGTATTGGTTTTGCTCGAAAAACACGTTGACCGTCTGCGTGTCACGGGCGGTCTTCTTATCCGGCTTGGCCATAGGACTCCCTGTATACGTCATTCTCGCGTTTATCGCGAGAATCCATGGATCCTCGCAACAAGTGCGAGGATGACGGTGAAACCTCACCCTTCAGGCTGTTAGCGTATGCTCCAGTGATGGTTACGTCAATAAGTTGGTTGGCTAATTCGGTCGCATCATCCACATAAACCGATTGCAAATACTCGGTTTTTCCTAGCGCCTGCCCCGATTTTCGGCCTTCGCGGTCAAATAATACCTGCATGACGGTGTGGAGCTTACTGTGGTTAAAAGCGAGTTGCTGGCGGGCAATCAGCGCCTGTAACCGGGCTAAACGCTCCTCTTTGACCGACTCGGGAAGCTGGGTTTCCTTTTCCGCCGCCGGCGTGCCGGGGCGCGGGCTGTATTTAAACGAGAAGGACGAAGCAAAGCCGACCGTTTCGATGAGCTTTAATGTATCTTCGAAGTCCGTTTCCGATTCGCCGGGAAAGCCGACGATGAAATCGGATGACAGCGCGATGTCGGGTCGCGATGCGCGGAGTTTTTCGATGATGGTGACATAATCCGCCGCCGTGTGTTTGCGATTCATTGCTTTCAATATGCGGTCGGAACCCGACTGCACGGGCAAGTGCAAAAACGGCATCAGGTTTTCGATGTCGCCGTGCACGCGGATGAGCGCGTCGTTCATATCGCGCGGATGGGAGGTGGTGTAACGCAGGCGGACGAGTCCGGGAATTGCCGCGATACGTTCCAGCAACTGCGCGAAATTCCATTCTTTACCATCTGGCCCCTCGCCGTGATAGGCGTTCACATTCTGGCCGAGCAGGGTGATTTCAATCGCCCCCATCGCTACCTGCTCGCGCACTTCTTTCTCCACCGCCGCCACGGGCCGGGAGTATTCCGCCCCGCGCGTATAGGGCACGACGCAGAAGGTGCAGAATTTGTCGCAGCCTTCCTGCACCGACACAAACGCCGAAATGCCCTGCGCCTTCATCGATTCCGGCAACAGGTCGAATTTCTGCTCCTCGATAAATTCGAGGTTGAGCGCGGCCTTGTGCGTGCGCTCGTTCTCAGAAATCAAATCGGGCAGCGTGTGGTAGCTTTGCGGGCCAACGACCATATCGACGTAGGGCGCGCGGGCGATAATCTCCTCGCCTTCGGCCTGCGCCACGCAACCGGCGACGGTTATCAGCATATGTTTCCCGGATTCTGCCTGACGCACTTTTTCGACGCGCATGCGCCCCAAATCTGAATACATTTTCTCCGACGCTTTTTCGCGGATGTGGCAGGTGTTCAAAATCACCATGTCGGCGCCATCAGGCGAATCGGTTTCCTCGTAGCCGAGCGGGCTCAATACATCCGCCATGCGTAGCGAATCATACACATTCATCTGGCAGCCATAGGTTTTGATGTAGAGTTTCTTGGTCATATGGCCCTCTCCCGACGCGCTTCAAGTGGCGCGTCGACCTCTCCCGATGGGAGAGGTACGCAAGCGGCACGGCCCTCGTCCCACGGGTACCTCTCCCACCGGGAGAGGTCAAACTCCGTCTTCGGATTTTGGGAGAGTGCTTAGGCACGCAACACTTGCAACAACGGCTTGTATGAGAATCACCCCACCACGTCAATCTTCGCCGCCAGGATGAAGTCGTTGAGTGTCAACCCCTTGGCGGCGTGGGTGGTGAGGCTGATGGTCGCATAGCCCCAACCGAAGCTGATATCCGGGTGATGGCCTTCCGATTCAGCAATCGCCCCCACCCTTATCACAAACTGTTCGGCCTCGACGTAATTATTGAATTTCCAGTGTTTTTCGATGGCGCCCTCGCACTGCTTCCAGCCTTTGGCATCGGCGAGGTACTTTATCACCTCCTCATGGGGCAATTTGTCGATGCCGCCTTCGCAGGCTTCGCATTTTTTTTGGGTTAGATTCATTCCCTCTCCTGTCATCCTGAGCAACGCGAAGGATCTGGATTCTTCGCTTCGCTCAGAATGACAATACTGGTAATGATGCCCCCATGCCAGAAAAACCCATCCTCGCCTTCGATTGCTCAACCCCCGCTGCCAGCGTCGCCCTTAGCCTGCATGGCGCGGTACATGTACGCGGTATCGAGAATGGTAAACAGGCAGCTGAGTTGGTCTCCGCCATCGATGACCTCCTTGGCGAACATCGCATAAAGTACGGCGATCTTGGTGCCATTATCACCACCATCGGCCCCGGCAGCTTTACGGGGCTGCGTATCGCACTCGCCACCTTGCATGGGCTGGTGCTCGCTGTTCCCACCCCAATCAAAACCATCACCTCGCTCGAAGCGGTGGCGTGGGAAGTGGCACACCATAAGAATCCGCCGCTGGAAATTCGTGTCGTGCTGAATGCCGGCAAAGGTGAAGTATTCTCCCAATCGTTTTCGCTGCAAGGCGGTATGCCCAAGGCGCTGGATACTATCGCGATGGTTCATCCGGACATGGTCGATACAACACTGCCGATGTTTGGCAACACGCAGGAGAGTACATCGGCGTATTATATAGTCGGCCCCTCCGCCGCCATACTGTGCGAGGTTGCAAACCTCCTGCCCGCGACCCATATCAACGATGCGCTGCCGCTTTATATCCGCGCGCCGGATGCGAAAATTCCGACTCCCCTGCCGTGGCTCATCAAGGAGGCCGTATGAAAAAATTGCTATTACTTGGCCTGCTGGCACTCGTTGCCTGTTCGCGCGGAACGGAGAATTACACGCCAACGCCGTTTAGTTTCGCAGGCGCGCCACCGATAAAAGTAAACGTCGCCGAAATCCGCGTAGTGGATGGTTATGAAGCCCCGCTCGCCGCGCCGCATGTCGATCACAGCTTCCCCACGCCGCCGGCAAAGGCAATCGGCCAGTGGGTAAAAGACAGGCTCATCGCAGCGGGCGCACAAGGCATCATGGAAGTGACGATTGAGAACGCTTCCGTACGAGAAGTGAAGCTACCGAAAAAAACCGGCATCGAGGGTTGGTTCACCGATGATCAGGATGTGCGTTACGACGCTGCCATCAAGGTTTCCATGCGCCTGTACGCCGATGCTTCCGGACTTGCCAACGCCACGGCGGAAGTCACCGCTACCCGCTCGAACACGATCAACGAAAAAGCCTCTGTCGCCGACCGCGAGCGGCTATTCGATACCATGACACGTACCCTCATGACTCAATTTGAAATGGAAGCGCAGGGGCAGTTGCGCCAATACTTCACGGCGTATCTTTTGTAAGGAGATGAACTGAGGAAGCGCGCCATGCGTGCCGTGCTTTCTTATTTTTCAATTCTTCAGTTCCCTGCGCAGCAGCCCCACGCACCACCGCCATAAACGCTTTACCTGCTGCCAGTACCAGCCGTGGGGGCGGATATTGATGACGGTCGTGCGGGCGAGGTAATCGTGCCAGCCGCGGCGTTCTTTATTGAAGCTGATCCAGAAAATGCCGATCATCAGCAGCAAGGTGGAAGGAATGTAGCCTAAATAACGCACCACATACTGCCAGCGCGCCGGTTTTTCGAGCGTTTTCATATCGACGATACGCAAGCCCAGCAGATATTTCCCTAGTGTTGTGCCGTAAACTATTTGCGCACCAACAATGAACATACCGATGATCATGATTTGTATACAGCAGTTGAGAACCCAGAGCTGCAGCTGATACGCCTCCCACAGAATAGAAAGCTGTTGGCTGAGCGAAAAAGCCGAGCCCTGCAACTGAGAAAGCTTCTCATGATCGGCGAGGGAAAAGACCTGCATCTGGATCCACAGGAAAAGTGGGAACAACAAAAAATAGAGCAGGAATACGTCGATGGCGGCAGCAATCGCGCGGTCGTTTAAATCGGCATAACGCGGACCAGTCTCATCCACGGGCCTGCGGCGAAACGTGGCTTTTGCGACGAGCTTGTCGAATAGTTTCTCTAGTTTTTCTATCACAGTTTCTCCACCAACGCGTGAATATGGGTTGCCTGACGCCATGAAGATACGCGGGCTTGGGCGATAATCAACGGAATATCGCCTGCGAAGTTTTTTATGGTCTTTTCGGTATCGGCGAGTGACACGCCATGCATGGATTCCGAAATCACCACCGCCGCCACCTTCAGCTTCGCCATACGCAACAGTTCCAACGCCGATAGCGTATGGTTCAGCGCACCGAGATAACTACCCGCCACCAATATCACCGGCAGTTCCAGCGCCACCATCCAGTCGCGCACCGTGTGGCGCTCATTCAGCGGCACCATGATGCCGCCTGCACCTTCAACGACGGAAAATCCGTCCGCAGGCAGCCGCGCCTTAGTCCATGCCACCAGCTCCGCCAGATCAATCTGTTTGTGTTCCGCCGTCGCCGCCATATGCGGCGAAAGCGGCGCCTCAAACCACCAAGGCGATTGCTCGACATCCACATGGCCGCTGGCCGCGAGCAATTCAGCAACATCGCCGCCCATCGCGTGATCGATCCCGCACGCGACGGGCTTCAGGGCAACTACTTTTCTATTTTTTTGTCGCGCACCGTGCAGAAGGGCGCAGGCGGCAAAGGTTTTGCCGACATCCGTTCCGATACCCGTAACGAAATAATGACTCATCGTTTTTTCAGCGACAGATAGACGGGTTGCCACGTGGCGAACACACCTTCACTACACTTATAATGCTTATCATATGTTTCTACAAGTCGCCCGATTTTTTGCCGCGCCGCCTGTTTATCGTGTTCCTCCTGTGCGTTTCCGGCACCGATAGCACGTATGGAGTTTAGAAACTCCCGCGCGGAGGGATAGGTCACACGATGCTCGACCGCTTCATTCTGGACAATATCAAAGCCCGCACGATCGGCAACGGCTTGATAAGCTTCAGCGCTTTCCATTGTCAGTAAATCAAGGCCAACTTCGCGTGCCAATGAGAAAAGTTCCGACAAGTTTTTATCACCAAGCGTCACAATCACGACCACACCGCCCGGCTTTAACACGCGCACAATTCCATCGAATGCGCGCTGTTTGTCATCCACCCATTGCAGTGCAAGCGAGGAAAATACGGCATCGAATCTGCCAGCTTCAAAGGGTAGATTTTCTGCATCGGCTTCGATAACTTCGGCGCAGCGAGTGGCGGCAATTGCGAGCATTTTTGACGCGATATCAAGTCCGGTCACGCGCCAGCCCGGCCTTACTTTTTTTGCTTCCTGCGCGAATAATCCCGTGCCGCAGCCAACATCGAGTATGTCGCCGTGTTCGGGAAATACCTGGACAGCCCATTCCAATCCACGCAGCATCCATGTGTTTTGATGTACAGCAAGTGTGTCGTACTGGCTTGCCGCCCGCGAGAAATTCTCACTCACCTGCGCGCGATCAACCGTCATGCCGCCACCTTGTGCTGCGCGCGATGGGTTTCAATCTCTTGTCGCAAACGCTGCGGATCGCTGATATGTGGCGCGTGGCCTGTATCCGCCCAGCGTGACAAAGTAATCTGCGGCAATTCTTTTTGAAATTTTAGCGCCTGTGGCAAGCGCACGATGGTATCGTTCTCGCCTTGAATCAGCAGTGTCGGCGGCAGGTAAAGATGTTTATCTTTATCGAAGGAATAACTGGCAAGTTCCTGAAGCCACGGCAGCCAGCGTGCCGTATTCTCCACGTCTTCATGGTGCTCGAGCTCACCCAAAATACGCTGCTCATGTTTATCACCCTTGGCGATAAGCGCATGAAAACGTTCTTTGTGCGCCGCCGCATCCTTGGCGTAGGTATCGCGGAACAACTCGAAGGTGCGCCCGCCCATACCGTAATCGCTGACGAACTGCCACGGCGAAGCAATCAGCGTGAGGTGCCTCGGCTTGAGGATGCCCGCCGCGATCGCCCGCAGGGCAAGTTGCCCACCCATCGACCAACCAACGATATAGGGCATATCGGCAAATTGCTGTAGCCCTTCAAAACTCGCTTCAGCGGACGGATAATCGCTGTAATCAAACCACGTACTGCCGGGCATCCGCCGCGCCAACGCGTCCGATGGCTGTGTCCAGCCACTCAAGGTCAGCGTATTCATGGCAACAGCCTCTCCGCTTTCAGTGCGTCGATGAGGCGATCGACCTCCTCATCTGTATGCGCCGAGGAAAATGCCAGCCGCAGGCGCGATGTCCCCGACGGAACGGCAGGTGGACGAATGGCGATGATATGGATCCCGTGTTTCTTGAGTGCTTCCGCCGCTGCCAGCGCTTTTTCTTCCGACTTCAGAATAATGGGAACGATGGCGCTTCGCGCATCGGGCTTAATGCGGCGGGCAAGCGCCACTGCGCGCGCACCGTGCTGCGGTTCACGCTCCATGATCTCAAGCGCTGCGAGCGCCGACGCGCAGACGGAAGGCGGCAAGCCGGTGGAGAAAATAAAACTCCGTGCGGAGGTCGTGAGATAATCGATGACGGGTTTTGAGGCGGCTACATAACCGCCATAGCAACCCACGGCTTTGGACAACGTGCCCATCCAGATATCAACATCTACTTCACTATGCACAATACCAAGCCCGTGCGCGTCATCCGCCATCAGCCACGCATCATACGACTTGGCGAGTGTGGATAAAGCGGCGAGCGGCGCAACGTCACCATCCATGCTGTACACATGGTCAACGACGATCAGCGTGTTTTTGTGCTTAGTACGATGCTCGCGTAGCAACGATTCGGCGTGCGTCACATCATTATGTATAAAACGCTTGCATATCGCCCCCGATAGCTGCGCGCCATCGACAATACAGGCATGTACGAGTTTGTCGGCAAGAATGAGGTCGCCCTTGCCCACCAGCGCCGGAATCACCCCGAGATTGGTCAGGTAGCCGCTGCCGAATACCAGCGCTGCTTCTTTGTGTTTCATGCGGGCGAGTTTGGCCTCAAGCGGCGGATAAAGCGGGTGATTGCCCGTCACCAGCCGCGAGGCCCCAGCGCCTGCGCCATATTCCGCCAGCGCCGCCTGCCCGGCCTTTACGACTCCCTGGTGACGGCTTAAACCCAGATAATCATTGGCGGCAAAGGAAATAACGTCGCCTGCCGCCGGTCCACGCAGCGCACGGCGCTGGCTGCGCGCCTCAAGCGCGTCCAGTGCTGCATGACAATGGTTGGCAAGTGCTGACATTTGGGGTAATTCATAGCCTCTTCGTCATTCCAGCGAAAGCTGGAATCCATCTTTTTTAAGATGAATTCCCGATGAAGGCTTGCAACCAAACGCGATGCGTTTGGGCAAGCCTAGCTCGGGAATGACGGTATGGATGGGATGAAAAATGCACCGTCACGACTGGACCGCGCAAGAAATATTGGCACTGTATGCATTGCCGCTTAATGACCTGATTTTTCAGGCGCAATCGGTGCATCGCCAGCATTTCGACGCCAACGAAGTGCAGATTTCGACCCTGTGCTCGATTAAAACCGGCGGCTGCCCGGAGGATTGCAACTATTGTTCGCAAAGCAGCAAATTCGATACACCGGTCAAGGCCACCAAGCGGATGGATACGGAAGAAGTCATCAAAGCGGCGCAGGCGGCGAAAGAAGCGGGCGCGTCACGTTTCTGCATGGGTGCGGCGTGGCGTTCGCCCAAAGCACGCGACATGGCGCCGCTGGTCGAAATGATTCAAGGGGTCAAAGCGCTTGGGTTGGAAACCTGTGCGACGTTGGGCATGTTAACCGATGCGCAAGCGCACGAGCTGAAAGGCGCTGGACTCGATTATTACAATCACAATCTCGATACGTCGGAAAATTTCTATAACGAGATTATTACTACCCGTACCTATCAGGATCGGCTCGATACGCTGACGAGCGTGCGCACGGCGGGAATGAAAGTCTGCTGCGGCGGGATTTTAGGCCTTGGTGAATCGCGCAGCGATCGCGCTGATTTACTGGTCACGTTGGCCAATCTGCCCGAACATCCCGAATCCGTGCCGATCAATATGCTGATTCCGATTGAGGGCACGCCGCTCGCCGGCGACCCGAAAATCGACGGGATTGAATTCGTGCGTACGGTCGCCATCGCCCGCATAATGATGCCACGCTCGATGGTTCGCCTGTCGGCTGGCCGAGAATCGATGAGCGAGGAAATGCAGGCGCTCTGCTTCCTCGCCGGAGCCAATTCAATTTTCTACGGTGAGAAGCTGCTCACGGCGGGCAATCCAGATGAGAGCGCGGACAATCGCCTGTTCGCCAAACTAGGCTTAAAGCCGATGGATCTCGAGAAGCGGGAACGTGCCGCCGCTTAATGACCTCCAACCCTTCATGGTTTGACAGCGGATGGGAGCATATCTGGCTCCCCTACACGCAAATGCAAACGGCAATTCCGCCGCTGCCAGTGGTGGGGGCAGAAGGCTGTAAACTGAAACTCGCCGATGGGCGCGAGCTGGTCGATGGCATCGCCTCCTGGTGGAGTGTGTGCCACGGCTACCAGCATCCGCATATCGTCAAGGCAATTACTAAACAGGCGGAAACGCTTAGCCACGTGATGTTCGCAGGCCTCGCCCATGAGCCTGCCTATACGCTGGCCAAGCGCCTCTGCGCCTTTACCAACATGAATATGGAGCGGGTGTTTTTTGCCGAATCAGGTTCGGTTGCGGTCGAGGTCGCGCTGAAAATGGCGCTGCAATACTGGCGCAACAAGGGCGAGCCACGCCGCACAAAATTTATTTCCTTCAACGCCAGTTATCACGGCGATACGATGGGCGCGATGTCGGTCTCGGCCAAAAGTCATTTCAACGCCGCCTATGACAGTTTGATGCTGCGTAATTATCAGCTCGATATTCCAACGGATGAATATAGTTTCGCCGAGTTCGAGCAAACCATCGCCGCCATTCGCGGACAGGTCGCCGCACTCATTATCGAGCCGCTGGTGCAGGCGGCGGGGAATTTCAAATTTCACTCGGCGGATATTTTGTCGGAAATTCGCCGCGTCTGCCGCGAGCAGAATATCCTGTTCATTGCCGATGAAATCGCCACCGGCTTCGGCCGCACTGGCAATCTCTTCGCCTGTCATGAGGCGGCGATTTCTCCCGACATTCTCTGTTTAGGCAAGGCGCTGACTGGCGGCCATATGCCGCTGGCCGCCACGTTGTCCACGAAAGAAGTATTCGATGCATTCCTCGGCGATACGCCTGAGAAAGCGCTGATGCACGGCCCCACTTTCATGGCCCACCCTATCGCTTGCGCGGCGGCGAATGCCTCGCTTGATTTATTTGAAAAAGAAAAAACGCTCATGAAAGCCGAAGCACTTGAGGCAAAGTTGCTGGATGGATTACAGAAATTCTCCAACCGTCCGCAAGTGGTCGATGTCCGCGCCAAAGGCGCCATCGGTGTGATTGAGTTAAGACCCGGCACTGATGTCTACGCCATGCGCCGCGAATTCCCCAAGCATGGCGCATGGATCCGCCCGTTCGATCAGAGCCTCTATCTCATGCCACCATTGACGATTAGCAATGCGGAATTGGAAATTTTGTTCAGTGCCATTGAAAAAGTGACAAGCGGCACGTGACCAGTGACATGGTTTTTGCCTGCCACCTGTCACTTGTCACACTAGTTCATCAATATATCCAGCAATCACATCGAGGCCGGTTTGCCAGAAGTCGGGCTTGGCAGCGTTGAGACCGAACGGGGCGAGCAGTTCCTTATGACGCTTCGATCCACCGGCTTCGAGCATCGCCACGTATTTTTTACTGAAGGCAAGCGCGCGACCCGCGGCGGCTTCCTTGAGATAGACACCGTAGAGCGAGTTGACGAGGCAATCGCCAAAGGCATAGGCATACACATAAAATGGCGCGTGGATGAAATGCGAAATATACATCCAGTACACATGATATTCGGGATCGAGTACTACACCATTCCCCAGCGATTCCTTCTGCACCTTCATCCAGATTTTGCCGATTTGTTCGGTCGATAGTTCGCCCTTACGGCGCGCCTCATGCACCATGCGCTCGAACTCGCAGAAGGCGATCTGGCGCACAACGGTGTTCAGCATATCTTCAACCTTGCTGGCGATCAGCAGCTTGCGACGCTTCGGATCTTTCTCGCGTTTGAGCAGCGCTTGAAAAGTCAGCATTTCGCCGAATACGGAAGCAGTTTCAGCTAGCGTCAGCGGTGTATCGGCCATCAGCGCGCCTTGTTCCGCCGCCAGCACCTGATGCACACCGTGACCAAGTTCGTGCGCCAGCGTCATCACGTCACGGGTTTTGCCTTGGTAGTTCATTAATATGTAGGGATGTGCCGAGGGCACCGTACCGTGCGAGAATGCGCCAGAATCCTTACCCGCGCGCACAGGGGCATCAATCCAGCGCTCTTTGAAGAAGCGTTGGCCGATCTCCGCCATTGCTGGGCAGAAAGCGCGGTAGGAATCGAGCACGATTTTTACCGCTTCCGCCCATGGGATTTTGCGGTCATCCGCTGAAGGCATCGGCGCATTTCGATCCCAATAGTTCAGTGTTTTCTTGCCGAATTGTTTGGCTTTCCACTTGTAATAACGATGGCTGAGTACCCCGTAATTGGCTTTCACCGTAGCGATTAATGCATCGACCACCTCATCTTCAACTTGGTTCTCGACATTACGTTCGGAAATGGGCTTGGCGAATCCACGTTTGGTGTCCTCTATTTCCTTGGCCTTGGCGAGGGTGTTGGTGACGAGGGTGAAAAGCGGTGCGGTTTTCTCGAACACACGGGCAATTTCATGTGCCGCCTTTTTACGCTTCTTGGGATTTTTGTTCGATAGCAGGTCAATAGCTTCGGCTTCGGTGAGTTTTTTTCCACCGACAGTGAATCTGAGGCGTGATTGCGATTCGTCGAACAAACGCTGCCATGCATCGAGAGACACCGAGGTTTCATGGATATATTCCTCAAGCTCGTGGGACAATTGGTACGGTTTAAAACTTCGTACCGCGTCGAGCCATGGCTTGTAGTGCGCAAGTTTCTGATCGCCTGCGATGGCCGCAGCGAGCTTCTTGTCATTGATGCGGTTGATTTCAAGCGTGAAGAACACCAGCTTCGAGAGAGTCTTTGTTAAGCAATCCTGTGTATTCTGGTAGAATTGGGTGACGGCAGCGTCATGCATCGCAGTCGCATAAAGCAGTTGGGCGTAGCAGCCCAAACGTCCGGCACGGTCCTCGATTTTCTCGAAGGCACTGATGGCAGAAGCCAGATTCTCCGATGCGTTCAGCTTCCCTTTATAAGTGGTGACGAACGCGACGACGGATTTTTCCAGCGCTTTGAAATCGGCAGCAACGGTGGGGTCATCGATACCGGCATACAGATGTGTAAGGTCCCAGCGCGGCAGTTTTTCTTTTTTTGCCGATTTTTTGGCGAGTTTCTTTTTAGGTTTTGCTGTCATTTTTTTCCGTGGTGGCCGCTGGTGCAGGTGGTGGTGGTGCGACAATATCCACATTCCCGCCCTTAAATTCCTGCAATTTACTTTGCAGTACCACCGTGAACAGCTCTTCAAAGGTCGCTTTGCCGATGGTGAAGGCGCCGCCCGCCGGACGGTCAATCGCCACATCGAGGTTCGTCACCTCGCCATATGGTGTGCCACTGATGCGCTCAATAAGGGCGGCTGCAAGCATTTCATTGGATTCGCCGAGCAAGCCGAGATCTTTGAGTTCCGCCACGATGAATGGCAGGTTGGCTACATTCAAACTCGCCTTGCCCACCGGTACCAGATCACCCGGTGAGGAGGCAAAATCCGCCGTCGCCTTGACACTGGCATCTTTCATGCGCAGGTCGAAGGTTTTAAGCTGATACTTCACGACCGACTGCGCCATCATTTGCTGCGGATTCTCAGGCGGCGCGCTTTCCTGCGTGGCATCGAAGGCAAATGAAATCGGCGCGTAGGGCAAAATCTCCGGCGCCGCGGTGATGGCGTCGATATGGAAATTGCTTTCCATATGGCTGGTTTTTTTCTCGTCCACATGGTTACGCCACATGCCCTGAACCACGCCGACCTTGATGGTTCCTTCCGGCATATTTTCCGGCATGATGGACACGTCACGCAGCTCAAGCGTTGCATCACCGGCACCGCTGCCGTCTTCCGCCAGCGCCACCTGCCCTTCAGCTTTGCTGCTATTGAGGACAATCGTTTTATAAACCGGCACTATCACCGGCGTTGCGTCCTCCAACCCTTCGGCCTGCTGCTGGTGTAAATAGGTCAGGCGAATTTCCGAAGGCAGGGCCTGCTGCCATTGCGTGCGCTTGACTCCCGCCTCTTCCTTTTGCGTGAAATCAAGGGTAAGTGGCGTGTTACCAGCGATTCTTAACAGCGACTTTGCGGGTGCTTCCTCGCCCGCCACATCGACGGGTTGCGGCAGCGCGATCCGCAACGCTGTGGCATTGCCTGGCTGCGAACGGATTTCCATTATCGGCGAGGTAATCAGCAAAGCATTCGGTTTGCCGGGCAAGGGCGGCGGCGCATCTTGCGGCTTCACCAGTAGTTTAGGCTCGTGCACAATCGCAAAACGGTCGGTTATACCACCTGCCATTTCGATGTCACCATAGGTAAACTCGATGATACGGCCTTCTGCTTCACCCTTCGTTTTCAGCTGGGTAGCAAACTCGTCAAGCTGATGGCGAATGAGCGATTGGTCGAACCCGGCGCGCACGGCGATCAGGCCAACCGCAACGATGAGCACCAGCACACCGACGAGCTGTACTGCGCGACGGCGCAGATTATTCTTTTTCGGCGGCATGAAATCATCAAGCGAGCGTTCTTTATCGTCCATATTAACCTGCTTTCTTATCAACCATCATGTTGCGTGTAGCACCGGGAACCGTCACTTTAAGTCCTTCCAAAGAATCATTCATCATAATCTGGCAGCCGAGGCGCGAGGTGTGGGTGAGGCCGAAGGCAAGGTCGAGCATGTCCTCCTCGTCATCAGTCGCCGTGGGGAGCTGGCTATAAAATTTTTCATCCACAATCACGTGGCAAGTCGAACAGGCGAGCGAGCCTTCACACGCGCCCTCAATCGGAATGGCGTTCTTATGCGCGACTTCGAGCAACGAAATTCCGTTTGGCGCGTCGACCGTTTTTTCTTCACCGCTCGGCAATACAAAGGTAATTTTTGGCATAGTTCCCCTAAAATAGCTAAGAGCCGACAGCCGACAGCCGACAGCTAAGAACAAGGCTCTTGGCTGTAAGCTGTAGGCTGTTGGCTACCTTCTTCACTTCACTTCCTCGATCCTCTTTCCCGTTAAGGCCCCCGCGATGGCTTTATCCATCCGCCTCTCAGCGAATGGACCAACCAGCTGATTCAACTGCGTGCGCTCGTAATCGATACGCTCGCGGTCATGTCCTTTGGCTGCCTCACCGAGGCGAGCTATTTGGTCCTTCAGCATTTCCGCCTCACCCTGCTTGAGCATCTGGCTATCCAGCACCATCGCTGATTGCACTTCCTCGATGGCACGGCCTGCTTCCACCCGCGCTTCAATCAGGAGTCGTTCCGTGATATCGCTGCGCGCATGCTGCATGCTCATCGAGAGCATACGTTCGATTTCATCGAATTCAAGGCCGTAAGATGGTTTAACCGCGATTTGCTGTTCGGTGCCGGTAGTTAACTCCCTGGCACTGACGGTCAAGAGCCCGTCTGCATCAATGGTGAAAGTGACGCGAATACGCGCGATACCGGCGGGTAGCGGCGGAATACCGCGTAAATCGAACTGGCCAAGCGAGCGGCAATCCGCCACTTTTTCGCGCTCGCCCTGAACGACATGGATTTTCATCGCCCCTTGCCCATCTTTATAGGTCGTAAACTCCTGGCTGACGGCGGCGGGAATCGGCGTATTGCGATACATGATTTTCTCGGTGATGCCGCCCACCGTTTCAAGACCGAGCGAGAGCGGAATGACATCGAGCAGCAGATGGTCGGCACCTTTGGTCAAGGCCTCCGCCTGAATCGCAGCTCCTAGCGCCACCGTAAGGTCGGGGTCGATGGAGTCGAGCGGCTTTTTGCCGAAAAATGCTTCAACTTTCTTTTTGATCAGTCCCATGCGCGTGGCACCGCCCACCAGCACCACGCCGGTGATGGCGTGCGGACTCAACTTCGCATCCGACAGCACACGCTCGCAGCACAGGATGCTACGGGTGACAAACGGCTCCACCATGCTTTCCAGTTGCGCAGAGGTGATCGTCACATCCACATTACCCCAGGTGATGGTGGTATCCTTCGCCTCGCTTAAGCGCTCCTTGGCTTGCCTGCAAATTCCTAATAGCTGGCCGTATTCGGCTTGGGTCGGCTTTTTCTTCGCCTTGCATTTGTCCTGTACATAGGCCGCCAGCACGCGATCCATATCGTCGCCGCCGAGTGCAGTATCGCCTGCGGTCGACAACACCTGGAATACATTATCCTGCAATTTCAGGATTGAAATATCGAACGTGCCGCCCCCCATATCGTAAATAGCGAAAATACCTTCAGCCTCCGTATCCAACCCATAGGCAAGCGCGGCGGCGGTGGGTTCGTTAATGAGGCGGAGCACTTCAAGACCGGCTAGTTTCGCCGCATCTTTTGTCGCGGCGCGGGCGGCATCGTCGAAATAGGCGGGCACGGTAATGACGGCCTGCGTGACCTCGCGCCCCAACGCATCCACCGCCATGCGTTTCAGGTGGCTTAGAATTTCTGCGGCAACTTCAACCGGCGTGATGCTGCGTTTACCGATTTTCAAGCGGACCATGCCTTCACGTGCATCATCAAGCATGTAGGACAATTGCTCACTCGCAAGGTCAGCAGCCGATTTTCCCATCAGCCGCTTGACGGAACTGATAACACCGGACTCACCCTCGAGCACTGCCTTGCGCGCTTCGTGGCCAACGATGATATGGCGACCATCGAATTGTACCACGGAGGGAATAATCGCCCGACCGTGCGCATCGTGAATGGCTTCGGCCTCGTGGCCAGTCGATACGGCAACCACGCTGTGCGTGGTGCCAAGGTCGATGCCAATGGCAGCGACATCCGCGTGCGGCAGCGGCGTTTTCCCCGGCTCATGAATCTGGATCAGGCCACTCATGCGCACCCCGCGAAACGAGCACGGTGCCCAGCTCCCCCCTTGAGGGGGAGCTGGAACTCGCAACCCCGTACTTGTTGCGGGGGCGGCGAGTTCCGTGGGGGGGCGCCTGCATGGCCCGACCCCCCACCGGCGTCGCAAGGGCGCCGCCGACTCCC
>JANNSK010000027.1:0-23042 GCA_031402515.1 Alphaproteobacteria bacterium
GGCGATGCGGCATTGCAGGGCTATAACGAGAAGTTCGACCGCCACAGCAAACCACTCACCATCACCCCGGATGAAATCGCCGCCGCGCAGCAATCCTGTCCGCAGCCGGTCAAAGCTGCGCTTATGCTCGCAGCGGAACGCGTCCGCGCTTATCATGAAAAACAGCGCCCACAGAATGCGCAATACACGGATGCGGCGGGCGTCACGCTCGGCTGGCAATATGCACCACTGGAATCCGTCGGCCTTTACGTGCCCGGTGGCAAAGCGAGTTATCCGTCGAGCGTGCTGATGAATGCGATTCCAGCCAAAGTCGCCGGTGTAAAGCGCATCGTGATGGCGGTGCCAACGCCGGATGGCGTTATCAACCCAGCCGTGCTGGTCGCAGCCCACATCGCCGGGGTGGATGAAATCTACCGCGTCGGCGGCGCGCAGGCAGTTGCCGCGCTTGCTTACGGCACGGAGACTATCAGATCAGTCGTAAAAATCACCGGCCCCGGCAACGCCTATGTCGCCGAAGCCAAGCGACAGGTATTTGGCCGGGTGGGCATCGATACGATTGCGGGACCTTCGGAAATCCTCGTCGTCGCCGATACGAAAAACAATCCGCGCTGGATCGCTGCTGATTTATTGTCGCAAGCCGAGCATGACGAAATGGCCCAATCCATCCTCATCACCAATGATGCGGCGTTTGCCGACGCGGTGGAAAAAGAAATCGCGGCCATTTTAAAGACGCTCGATAAACCTATCGCCCGCGCATCGTGGGATGCGAACGGCATCGTGATACTCGTGAAAGACTGGGAAGAAACCTTGCCCATCATCGCCACCATCGCGCCGGAACATCTCGAACTCGCCATCGATGCGCCGGAAGCATTGGCCACACGCGTCACCAACGCCGGAGCGATATTCCTCGGTCGCCACACGCCTGAGGCCATCGGAGACTATATCGCTGGTCCCTCGCATGTATTACCCACCTCACGCGCGGCGCGTTTTTCCTCCGGCTTGTCGGTATTTGATTTCCTCAATCGTACCAGCCTCATCGGCTGCCCGCCACAATCACCGCTGATCGACGCCGCGGCAACGCTCGCCGACAGTGAAGGCCTCCCCGCCCACGCGCTCTCCTTAAGGCTGCGCGGTGAGTGAGGCGGAACGCATTGCCTCCGTAAGACTTGATGATACCAGCATCGCCCGCCGCTCCGCTGAAGCGGAGCATGAGCGGCAGGTTGCCATCACCGACCTTATCGGCACCGGGAAGATTTCTGTCATCGATCCGCATTTCGTACCTTTGCCCGGCCCGTATGACCTGTTCGCCTCCATCCGCGAACAACGGCTGATGTTGAACCTCACCGGTGCGGGCAGCAAGCAATGCGACATCGCGCTGGTGCTTAGCCCGTTCAAAATGGTGATTAAGGACTATTTCCTCATTTGCGAGAGCTATTACGAAGCGATCAAAACCGCCTCGCGCGACAAAATACAGACCATCGATATGGCCCGTCGTGGGTTGCATAATGAGGGATCCGAGATGCTGGTGTCGCTGCTGGAGGAATCGCTGAAAATGGATTTAAGCACTGCCCGGCGGCTGTTTACCTTGATATGCGTTTTGCATATAAAGTAGCGCGCAAGCGCGCGTGGGGGCGAAGGATTTTCTCGCCATCTCGGCCTTCGGCCTCACTGGCTGCACTCAAGGCTGTCGCCCCCGCTACCCTGAAACGACAAGCTGTTGTCGTTTCAGCCCCTCTAAAGGCTCGCTGCTGACCGCAGCTACGCGGCGTACCCATTCATGTCACCACTTGCATCCCCCACCCACCATGCTATACAGCCGCCATTATGACCAAAGAAGAACTGCTTGAATTCAAAGGCGTCGTCACCGAAGTCCTGCCCAACACCATGTTCAAGGTGAAGCTGGAGAACGATCACGTCGTGCTAGCGCATGCCTCAGGCTCGATGCGCAAGAACCGCATCCGCGTGCTGCAAGGCGACAAGGTGCTCGTCGAGATGACGCCGTACGATTTGTCCAAAGGACGGATCAAGTTCAGAGAGAAATAGCCTAGAGCCTATAGCCTGTAGCTAAAAAACTTAGCTGTTGGCTCTCGGCTAATCCGCGACCAGCTGCCCTAATCGCTTACCCGCCAGAATATGCATATGGAAATGCTCGACCGATTGGCCGACACTTGCGCCATTATTGGTAATCAGACGGAAAGCATCCGCCACGCCCAGTTCGTCAGTCACCTTACGCACGGCACGGAAGAAACCTACAATTTCTTTCTCCGAGGCATGGCCTAGAAAATCATTGTACGAGACATAACTGCCTTGCGGAATCACCAGCACGTGCACCGGAGCGTTGGGCGCAACATCATGAAAAGCCAAGGCGAACTCGTCCTCGTAGAGTTTCTTGCTGGGAATATCCCCGCGCAGAATTTTAGCAAACACATTGTTCGGATCATAGGCCATGGCGCTACTCCTGCGGTCGAGCCGCTTTCTCGGCAATACCACTCATCCCCTCACGGCGTGCCAGCTCCTGCATAACCTCGGCAGGCCGGATATCCATCGACCGCCAGAGTACGAGCAGGTGAAACAGCAAATCGCTGCTTTCGTAGATCACCTGCCCACGATCGGCGGAAGCGGCGGCAATGGCGGTTTCGACTGCCTCCTCGCCAAGTTTTTTAGCGATCTTGAGCGGCCCCTTTTTCAAGAGCTTTGCCACTTGCGATTCTTTTGGGTCAGCCGTACGGCGTTCCTCAATCGTGCGTAGCAAAATATCCATCTGGGTAAATTCACTCGTCATGCAACTTTTCTTACCGCAATCTGCTCGCGCGATAAAGCTTCTTTCACCTGGGCGATGGTGAAAGTCCCGAAATGGAACACGCTCGCGGCCAAAAGTCCCGTAGCGCCTGCTTTGGCGCCTTGGGCGAAATGCTCGAGTGTGCCCACCCCGCCCGAGGCAATCACCGGTACGCGCGTGGCGGCAGTGATGCGTTTGATGAGTTCGACATCGTAACCATTTTTGGTGCCGTCCCTGTCCATGGCGGTGACGAGCAGCTCGCCCGCACCATAGTCCGCCATGCGTTGTGCCCAGTGCACCGCATCAAGCCCGGTGGCATTCCTTCCGCCATGCGTGAAGATTTCGTATTTTCCGTGCACCAGTTTGGCATCGATGGCGACAACGATACATTGCGTGCCGAATTTCCCCGCTGCCTCGCGTACGAATTCGGGATGTTGTACGGCCGCCGAATTGATCGAGACTTTATCGGCGCCAGCCAAGAGCAATTTGCGGATGTCAGCCAGCGAACGCACGCCGCCACCGACGGTGAAGGGCATAAAGCACTGGTTGGCGACGTGATCGACCATGTCATACAGGATGCCGCGATTATCCGAACTCGCAGTGATGTCGAGAAAACACAGCTCATCCGCCCCTTGCGCATCGTAGAGTTTCGCCTGCTCAACCGGGTTTCCTGCATCAATGAGATCGGCGAAATTCACCCCCTTGACCACGCGGCCTTTATCGACATCGAGACAGGGAATGATGCGAACGGGGAAGGTCATATCAGCTCCTCGTCATTGCGAGCGAAGCGAAGCAGCCAGCTGCAGACGCCGTCATGCTCGCACTTGTTGCGAGCATCCACGCTGAACTGGATCCTCGGGACGAGCCCGAGGATGACGAAGCTCTGGATTGCTTCAGGGTATCAACTCCTCGCAATGACATTGTTTCTATTTTCACCGCATCAACCTCAACGCTTCACGTGGCTCTATTTTTTTCTCATACAACGCTTTGCCGATGATGATGCCGTTAATCCCGGAATCCGCACGCGCCTTGATGGCCTGCAAATCCTTCAGTGAACCGATGCCGCCGGACAAGATCACCGGAATCGACACCGCTTCGGCGAGTGCTGCTGTTTCATCGAGGTTGGGCCCTTCGAGTGTGCCGTCGCGGGCGATGTCGGTATAAATGATCGCGCCGATGCCCGCATCCTCGAACAGTTTGGCCAGATCCACGGCGCGCATTTCGGATGCTTTCACCCAGCCATCAACCGCCACCATGCCGGCGCGTGCATCGATACCGACGGCGATTCTTCCGGGATATGTATGGGCAACTTCTTTCACCAGCGTCGGATTTTTGACCGCCACGGTGCCAAGGATCACGCGGTTGATCCCTGCATCGAGCCAAAATTCAACACCGGCCCGATCGCGGATGCCACCACCGAGCTGAACCGGGATTTTGACCGACTGCAGGATGTTTTTTACCGCATTGCGATTGACCGAGCTGCCGCTCATCGCGCCATTCAAATCGACCACGTGCAAATATTCAAAACCCATCGCCTCGAATGCACGTGCCTGATCGGCAGGATCGTTGTTGTACACGGTCGCCGCATTCATATCGCCGCGTAGCAGCCGCACGCAGGCGCCGTCCTTCAAGTCAATGGCGGGATAGAGGATCATAGTGCTAGTGCTAGTCGCTAGTCGCTAGGGAAGCAAGATTCCCATTCGACTAGCACTAGCGACTAAACTAAATTGGAAATTGGCTCCAGCTTCTTATAGAAGAAATGACCCGAGACCATGCTGGCATTGACGTATTCATAGTACGGCATCGCCCCCCACTCGATATAGCCATGCTCACGGTAGAGCGCCAGCGCCCGTTCCTGTGTCTCGCGCACCGAGAGATTAATCACCGAGAATCCGTCTTTTGCCGCTTCGCGTTCGACCGCCTCAAGCAACAGGCGAGCAAGCCCGTGACCGCGCGCCCAGGGGGCAACGAAATGCGCCTCGATCGTCGCAGCGAACGATGATGTTTCCTTGGATTTGCTCGGGCGCACCAGTTGGATCGAGCCTGCAATCACCCCATCTACCCAGCCAACGAATAGGCTGCGATGCGGCACCATCATCACGCCCTGCCAGTAGGATTCGAGCGTCTCGCGCATGGGTGGCGCCATCCAGTTGAAGCCGATGCCGTCGCGGATGGCGTCTTCCGTCGCCACGGCGAGCTCGGTGAGTTCGGACGGTTTCAACGTGGTGCGTTTTTCTACGGAAGTTTTGGGCGTGGACGCCTTGCGTTCGGTTTGAGCCATCATGAGATTTTACACCATTTTTAAAAAATTAGCGATGATTCGTAAGCCGACGCGTTGGCTTTTTTCCGGGTGAAACTGCGTCGCGACCATGTGCTTCTTACCGATGACTGACACGATTTCCCCGCCATAGTCAACCGAGGCCAGCACGATATCCGCATCCTCATGCTGCACTGCATAAGAATGCACGAAGTACACCGCATCGCCATTTTCAATGCCGCCAAGCAGCGGGTGATTTTGTTTCAATTGCAATCCATTCCAGCCCATATGCGGAATGCGCAGTGCCGCGTCGGCGGGGGCAATCTCCATCACCTCGCCCTTGAACCAGCCGAGGCCTTTATGCACCCCATGTTCGTGCCCGTGCGTGAACAGCATCTGCATCCCGACACAGATACCGAGGAATGGCGTCGTGCCATGCAGCACTTTTTTCTCGAGTGCTTCGCGCATACCGGGCAGCGCGTCGAGGCCCTTCATACAATCGGCAAACGCACCCACGCCGGGCAGCACGATATGGGTGGCATCATCAAGCGCCGCAGCATCGGTGACAATTTCAAGTGCGCCGAAAATGGGCAGTTCGTGCGCGAAGGCTTTGCGCACCGAGTGCAGGTTGCCCGCACCGCAATCAATGATGGCAACTTTCATAATTTATACGGGCGCGTGGTCGTAATAGCGCTGCTCGGCGAGTAGTGCCGAGGGCGCGCAGACGACGGAGGTTTCGCCGTAGCCGCGGCGGGCAAGCGCCATGCGTTGCAGATCATGCGCAGTGAAGCCGAGCCACACCTGCAGGCCCAGCTGCAGCATGCCGCGTGTCATTTCGGAAAGCCCGGCCAGCTCGCCGCCTTTGACGACGAGGATAATCAATGCGGCATAGGCTGCGCTCGCGATCCACAGGCGCTGGCTCAGGGTCCATAGAATGGTAAAGACAAACGCCCAGAGGCTAAAACCTTCGCGTACCAGCAGCACACGGTCCTCCGGCTCCGCAATTTGCGGATTCACATGCACGGTGTAGATGGCTTCGCGGGTGAACATGTTTGGTTGCCGGTGATTGGTTGTTGGTTGTTGGTTTTAGTACGTATCCAGATAACTAACAACCAACAACTAATAACCAACAACGACTCTACGCCTGCGTCAGCACGCCCTTGGTGGAAGGCACGGCGCCCGCTTTGCGCGGATCGATCGTCACCGCCTCACGCAAACTCCGCGCCAGCCCCTTGAAGCAACTCTCGACAATATGGTGGTTGTTGACGCCGTAGAGATTCTCGATATGCAGCGTTGTGCCCGATTGTTGGGCGAAAGCCTGAAACCATTCGCGGAACAGTTCGGTATCCATCTCACCCAGCTTGGGTTTGGTGAACTCTACCTTCCACACGAAGTAGGGGCGACCCGACAAGTCGAGCGCGACGCGGGTGAGCGTTTCATCCATGGGCGAGAGGGCCGAGCCGAACCGCGCGATCCCGGCGCGTTCGCCCAGCGCGTCAGCGATCGCCTTGCCGAGGGCCAGCGCACTGTCTTCCGTCGTGTGGTGAAAATCGATATGCAGGTCGCCCTTGGCTTTCACCGTGATGTCGATGAGACTATGGCGCGAGAGCTGCTCGATCATATGATCAAGAAAGCCAATCCCGGTGGAGATGCTATACTGCCCGGTACCATCGAGATTCACTTCGACAGCAATCTGGGTTTCCTTGGTGTTGCGCTCAACCTTGGCGGTACGTTTTTTCATCCGCCTAAGCTAGAGGAGCGGCTCCGACCCGTCAACCCGGCAAGAATCAAGAGTTTCCTTGGGGTTGTGGCGATACCGCCACGCCGGGCGGATTTGATGGCGCGAGACCACCGCCAAGCGCCGCCATTGATTGACTTAGGCAAGCATATGGGTGATTTGGTCAAGTAGACATATGACAAAGTCAATCGACAGAGACCCGCCCTCGCAGATCCGTGCCGTGCGCCGGTTTAACCGCTTTTATGCGGCGGCGATCGAGGCCATGGAAAATGCGCTCTTTAAGGACTATTCCCGCGCCGAATTACAAATCCTCTATGAGCTGGCCTATCGCCCGCACATCACCGCCAAGCAACTTGCGGCATCACTTTCCATGGATGCGGGCTATCTAAGCCGTACGCTTGCTGGCATGGTACGCAGGAAGCTCATCACCCGCAGCCGCTCGGAGACGGATGCACGAAACCAGCCGCTGGCACTCTCCAAACATGGTATTGCCACCTTCAAAAAGCTGGATACGTTGGCGAACGACCATATCGGCGGTGTGCTGAAACAGATGACGCCAGCGCGCACGCGCCGACTAATCGCCGCCATGCAGGAAGTGACGCAAGCGATGGAAAGCCGTGGTGAAGCAGTGCCGCCCTTCGTGTTTCGCCCGCCCAAACCCGGCGATCTCGGCTGGATTATCCATCGCCATGGCACCGTCATCGCCGAAGAGTTCGGTTGGGACGAGCATTTCGAAGGCATGATCGCCGAGATCGTCGGCGAGTTTGTGAAAAACTACGACGCCACCTCCGACCGCTGCTGGGTGGCCGAGCATGACGGCGAAGTGGTGGGCTCGGTCTTCCTCGTGCGCGCCGATCATGCTACCGCCAAATTGCGCGTGCTCTATGTCGAACCGCATATGCGCGGACATGGTTTGGGCCGCAAGCTGGTTGATAAAGCCGTGCGCGAGGCGAAAAAAATCGGCTATGCAAAAGTAGAATTATGGACCACGCGCGGCCTCGATTCCGCCCGCAAAATTTACGAGGGCGCGGGCTTCAAACTCGTCAACGAAACCCCACACGCGGAGTTTTCCAGCGCCCGCCTCGAGCCCGTTGGACAAACATGGGAGTTGGATTTAAGTCAGCAGGCGGTGGAGAGTTAGTCCAACCTTCGCTACTAAAGGAGCTGCAGCGGACACTGGATCGATCACCAAAATCTTTTATTCGCAAATGCTTTGCCAGAGCCAGTTTTTAAGTAATAGTCAAATTCTCGTGCCTTTCGTTCATTTGCAAATGCGTGGTAGCTTACAAGTCCCCACGGTGCAAATTTAGCCGTATGTTTTGACTTTCCAGCATTGTGATCATTGAGGCGAGTTTTTAAATCTTCTGAGAAGCCAATATAGGTTTGATCGGGAAAGTCGATGCTGCGAAGTAGGTAAACATAATACATAACATTCTCCAGTCCCCCTTCGCTAAAGCTTCGGGCGACACTCCTTCGCCCAAGATGCGGTTCCGTGCGGCTTACGCGAAGAGGCGTAAGCCACCCGAAGCCCGCAGGGCGAAGGGTGGTGCCCCCGGTCGGACTCGAACCGACACATCCTCGCGGATACAGGATTTTGAATCCAGCGCGTCTACCAATTCCACCACAGGGGCACTCAAGCCGCGCACTATAGCCATAAATCATCAGTGGTCAATCATGAGCGGGGCTTGGCAGTTCGCTGCCCCGCACTAAATAAAACCACATCACCTTGCACCCAGCGCGATTTCGCTGTTTGATAGGAACTATGAAACTCACCCATCCCAAAGCACTGGCACTTCTGATTCTCGCAGGCGGGTTGCTGCCGCTCGTATTTGTGCTCATCGCACAATTCGGATTCGCCCTGCCGCCCTGCCATTTTTGCATGCTGCAACGCTACCCCTATGTCATCGTCGCCGCCTGCGGCGCCATGCTGCTCGTGTATCCTGAGCAACGTTATTTCCTTACCGCGCTCGCCATCATCTTCTGGCTGACCACAGCCGGTATCGGACTCTACCACACTGGCATCGAGCAAGGCTGGGTACAGTATGCAGGCGGTTGCGTGGCCGATACCGCCCCCACCGCCTCGCTCGACGAACTGCGCGCGCAGATTGCCGCGGCGCCGCGCGTCTCCTGCAACGAGCCGATGGGCGTGTTCCTCGGGCTTTCGATGGCGAGTTGGAACGCCATCAGCGCACTCGGCTGGATTTTCCTTGCGCTCTTTATATACAGAAAGCAGGACGCATGAGCGCATCGGCAAACGCACGCAAACTCCCCGGTGATTTTGCCCCCGCCGAGGCGATCGCCCGCATGCTGCGCATCGATCATGCGGGGGAATACGGCGCCAAGCGTATCTATGCGGGGCAAATGGCCATCCTGAAAAACGCATCCTGCGCGCCCGAGTTGGCCCATATGGCGGCGCAGGAGGAGGTTCACCTCGCGACATTCAACCGCCTGCTGCCGGAGCATCGCGTGCGGCCGACGGCGCTGCTACCCCTCTGGCATGTCGCAGGATATGTGCTCGGCGCCGGCACGGCATTGATGGGCGAGCGGGCGGCGATGGCCTGCACGGTGGCGGTCGAATCGGTCATCACCGAACATTATGACCACCAGCTGGCACAGCCTGAAATACGAGGCACACCACTTGAAGGCACCATCCGCACCTTTCGCGACGAGGAGCTCGAACACCACGACATCGCCCTTCATAAGGAGGCTGAAAAAGCGCCGTTTTACGGCATGTTAAGCCTGTCCATCCGGGCGGCATGCAGGCTCGCCATCGCCCTCTCGGCGCGGGTCTAGCGGGGCCAGCAGGCCCCGCCAGCCATGAGCGCCCGGAGGCGCGTCATGGCGAATTCAGGAGAATTCGCCGGACGCATATAAAAATCGTCACACAATCTTCATGCTTCATATTGGCCGGACGTGCTAAAATGAGAGCATGAAAAAAGCCTTACTCTTGGCATTGCTCGTGACCGGGTTAAGCGGTTGCCGCTTGCCGTCGCTCTATATGGTCGGCCCCTCCGGTCCGCCGGAATACAAGCTCGGCTGGGAAGATGGCTGCGATACCGGTCTGGCGGCGGCGGGTAGTTTACTCGACCGCGTCGCTTACGGCTTCAAGAAGCGGCCTGAACTCGGCGACAATGAAATGTACAAAACGGCATGGAACGAAGGCTTCACCTATTGCCGCTTCGCCACCGACCCAGTCGATAAGGGTGGCTGGTACGACTAGTATCTGCTGGCGCTTCGCGCGGGGGGCGTTCCGCCCCCACTCCGTTCCCCCTCGTTCCCCCATCACATGCAGACATGTGATGGGGTCCGGCTCGCTGCTGACCGCAGCTACGCGGCGCACCCATTTATCACTGAGCTTGTTTCTTGCTTACTTCGAAGCCGCACTTGCGGCGAGACGGCCATTGAGGCCGAAAGAGCTGAGCGCCGCTTGAGCGCCGCGCGGTAGCGCGTCTTAAAACTGGTGGTGGGCAGAAATACATTTGAACCAGAGGCCAAGGTTCCCCCAGTATGGCGTATTATCGTTAATATACAGTATGTTGTTAGGAAGTCGAGTCATTTTTTCAACTTTATGCGCATCATGACAGATTCATCCCTTGATATAGTTATCAGTAAGTGATAACCTAACGACTGGCTATTTTTGATGGCGGCGATGTGACAAAGCGCGATCCGAGTCTGGACACTCTGCTTGATCTGCATGGCCAGGTGCTAGTGGTAGATGAGGCGGGCGGCCATTGGGTGAAGTTCGATGTACGGCGAGTACCAGTAACACCTGAAAAGCCGCACGGCCTCAGCTACTCGCTGACGCTGCATGATGCTTCGGGCGAGCGGCTGGGCGGGTTTGACAACGCGCACCGGGTCAAGGGAGCGAAAGACAAGCGCCACGACCATCGCCACCGGCTGAAGACGGTCAAAGTCTATGCATATAAAGACGCGGCAACGCTGCTTGAAGATTTTTGGGAAATGGTGGACAAAATTTTGAAAGAGAGAGGTGTATTATGAAAAAGACATTACGCATTGGTATTGCCAGCTACGAGGATATGAAGTTGCGCACTACGGCGATCGCCAGCGGCAAGCATAAAGTATCCAAGGGCGAACCAAAAGTATGGTTCCTCAGCATCGAGAGCCTGGCAAGAGTATTGTCGGAAAAGAACCGCACGCTACTCGAGGTCATCGCCGAGACCGAATCGCTTTCCCTCACCGAGCTCGCGGAAAAAACCGGCCGCCAGAAATCCAACCTGTCGCGCACGCTGAAAACCATGGCGCGCTACGGGCTGGTCAACCTCAAGAAAGAAGACGGCCGCCTTATCCCCACCGTGCCCTATTCCAACATCTCGCTGGTCATGCCGATCCACGCAAACTGAGGTGAGCGCATGATCCGTGTAAACTATAATGGTTTGATCGCCGACATCCGCGACGAAGAACTTGAAGCTGGCCTCGCCGAGCTGTCGCAATGTTCACGGAGTGAACGCAGGCGCATCATGCACAGTGTCCAAAAAGAGTTGGAGAAATCCATGAAGCTTACCGATTCCGGCCGCGTTGCTTTCACCGAACAGCAATTGAAGGATACCGCCAACGATATTGGCCTGTGGTTCGCCAATGAAGTCATCGAAGGCCGCGCAGAAAATTACAAAGTGAAGGTGCAGTAGTTATAAGCTTTGTGCATCAAATTCCAACCTTGACCTCGCAAAGAGCCGACAGAGATAAATCGGTTTTTCGGAGCGGATTTTTCGGTTGTCGGAGTTCTCCGATCAAGGTTGAAAAATACTCGCGCGGAAGGCGGGCCTCACCCGCAATATCAATAAAACCATTGCAAATCAATAGTTTATGGTGGGGGGTGAGGGATTTGAACCCCCGGCCAAGACGTTATGAGCGTCCTGCTCTAACCGCTGAGCTAACCCCCCGCGTATGGTGTTTAAGATAAAAATCTTTTCTTCAGACTTCTACCTCTTTCTAGCTACACACCTTATTATAGCCTTATTATTCAAAATTCTATCCTGCATCCAGCGGTTCTGAATTTCTCCAAAACCAATAGCAGCAGGGCATTCCAAGAGTTCCCTCCGGCGGACTAGCCAAAGCGTTATGAGCGCCCTGCTCTAACCGCTGAGCTATGCCCCCGTGCCATGGGAGTTATCAAAAAAAGTTCCTTACTCAAAGAATAAAGCACCAACCGTTTACACAAGCCTCACTTATTGTAGTATGCGGGTTGATGCTTCGACTTTTTAAGAAAGCTGTAACCTCGCCTGCCGGGTTTTCATTGGTCGAACTCTCGATCGTGATGGTCATCGTCAGCACCATCGCCGTATTCGGACTTGAGGGTGCGGCAACTTTCCTCAGCCGCACGGCGTATGAAACTACCGCGCTACGCATTCAGGCAATCGATGAGGCGATTCTTAAGTTCCGCCAGATCAATGGCCGCCTGCCTTGTCCTGCCGACCGCACGGTAGCCATTACCGACGGGGTTACGAATGATGGCTACGGTAAGGAGTATTGCAACGCCGCGCTGGTCATCGCCACCACCGCGCTCTGGCAGGGCGCGGTACCGGTCCGTGATTTGAACCTTCCCTTAAGCTACGCCATCGACGGCTATGGCAATAAGTTCAATTATATCGTCAGCTCCGGCCTAACGGTGGCGGCGACCTTCGCCACCACGACCGACGGCATCATCGTGCGCTCGGGCAAACTGGAAGACCCCTGTGCCACCGTCTGCGAGGATATGGGCACCGCCGCCTATTTCCTGTTCAGCAACGGCTATGACCGGCGCGGCGGGATTTCCTCGCGCGGCAACGTTAACGCCAATTGTATCGCCACCACCGCCTCCGACATGAAAGTCGACGCGCAGAATTGTATCTATCTCGGCAGCACCGTAGCACTCGGCGTCCCCACCATCGACGCCAATGTGTTTTATGACAGCCGCTACAATCGCGGACTTGTCGAGGCGAATTATTTCGACGATATCGTACTCTGGCACGCACGGAGCGGGCTATGAGGATACAGCGCGGATTCAGTTTGCTCGAACTCTCAGTGGCGCTGATTATCATCTCGCTGCTTTTGGGATTCGGCATGACGGCAGGCAAGGATGCGCTCGAGGGATCGGACCGCGTGAGCACACAGCAACGCATGGCGACGATTCAGAAAGCGCTCGATAATTTTGCCAGACAGAACGGCTACCTGCCCTGTCCGGCCAAGCGCAGCCTTGCGCCCGGCACATCGGGGTTTGGCGAAGAATCCCGCGCCGCCACCGTCTGCACCGCGGCGGGCGACATCGCCAACGTGCCCATCGCACCCGGTACGCCGGTGATTTATATCGGCGCGGTGCCGGTGGCCACACTCGGCCTGCCGGATGCCTATGCGGCAGATGCGTGGACGAATAAATTTCTCTACGCGGTCGGCATGGAGTTCGTAGGCTCACCCACAAGCTACGAGGTTTCTGACGGGCCGATCACGGTGATGTACGGCGATGTATCCGGCACCAATTACGCCATCACCACCGACCGTGCGGGCGATCCCGGCGCCGCAGCGGCCTATGTGGTGTTAAGCCATGGGCCGGACGGCAAGGGCGCCTATCCGCTGAACGGCACGGCGGTCGGTAAGGCCTGCGGCGCCACAACTAATAACGATGTCGCCAATTGCGACGATACCGACGCCACATTTTATGACACCGAATATAACGACGGCACGAATGCGCCAACGTTCTTTGACGATTATGTCGTCTGGAGTTCCAATGCGCTCTCACGTTCGGAACTTGTCTCGCCCGATGATTCCTCCGGCGGCAATTGCCTTGCCGTCCCTGCGAGTGCCTGCCTCACCGCCATTGCCACTGCTGCTTCGGCGCCCGATTGCAACACGTTATGCTCTGCTGCGGGCTACAGCTCAAGCGGACCCAGCACGACCAACTGCACCTATGACGGCGCCTGCGCGGGTGTGAAACAGCGCTGCGACTATCAATGTTGCTGCACCGGTGTGCCGACAGGCGGCTGCGAAGCCGCCACCGATGCCTGGGGCGGCGGCTGTATTGGCGATGTGCCCATCCTGCCGCAGGGCGGAACCGCAACCATCATCAACACGATTGAAGGATTTACCGGCACCGAAACGGCGACCTGCAATGCGGGCGGTACCGGCGTGGTCGCTTATTCCGCCGAAGCGTGCAGTGTCACCTCGCCCGGTGGCGACCCCGGCGGATGTTCTTCCGGCAATTGCAGTAACTGGTGCGCGCCGTGCATCGGCGGCCTGCCGCATACCGGTCAGGTGAATACGAGCCTGTGTAAAAAAATTATCACCTCAAGCGATCCGTGCGAAGCGGTCTGCGCCTATCGCCATTGTTCCACAGGAGCCTGCGCGCCATGTCCGTAAGAAAACATCAGCAAGGGTACGCGATGATTGTGGTGGCGATGCTGCTCGTCGCCTTCATGGCGGTGGTGGGCGCGCTGCTTGAGGGCGATGTCGTGGAAGAACAGATCGGGCGGCAGGCAAGGGCGCGCGAGCAACTCAGCACGCTGATCGGCGCGCTCGCCGAATATGCGGTGTATAATAACAATCGTTATCCCTGCCCGGCACGGCCCGACATCGCCTATACAGACGCCACGTTCGGTGAAGAAATCGACACATGCGAAGCCGGTGCACTGGACGCTGGGGCACTCGACGGCATTGAAGGCCTGCCAAATAATTTGGCGGGCTCGGAAATCATCCGCGGTATTGTGCCGGTGCGGGAGCTGGCGGCCTACGGCATCACCATCGACGATGCGTTCGACCCGTGGGGCGACCGGATTATGTACATCGTCAACCGTCAACTCACGCCGGACGGCACCAGCATCACGGCAACGCGCCCGACCCTTAGCGAAGACACCACCAGCAGCACGCTCGAGCAGCCGGACCTCATCCTCATCAGCTACGGCAAAGACAAGGTCGGCGGCACGGTACGTTCCCAGATAGCGCCCATTGCCGCCTGCCCTGACCTGGCCACGGTCGATGCCGAAGAGAATTGCGACAAGAGCCTCGTCTTCATGCGCAAACCGCTCAATATTTCGGCGAATGCTACCAGCGCCACCTATTTCGATGACATCCTCATGCCCTATACGAGCGATCTTGCTTCCGGCTGCGCCGCAACAGCGGTCACCTGGTTGACGAGCTGCTCAGCCACACCGGGCGCAACCTTGCCGGAAGGCGCCACGCTCACGGTGAAGAATGGCGCGGGCGGTTTCAACGGCTCGGCAACGATCACCTGTCAGGATGGCACCTATCAGGTCACCAATATGGTTTGCGAAGCCGCGGGCGGCACCTGCACCTGGGCACTTTATTACGACACCTGGACCAGCACCACCAATTGCGCCAACATCCCCGGCTGGTCGGGCCAGCAAATCTGCGGCACGGATGCGCCGTGCAGTGGCATCGACACTTCCGAAGGCTCCAATATGACCTATGCTGCGGCGGCAGCGGGCTGCACCAACGCGGTGTGCCGCGAAAGCGCGGTGTGCACGCTGGACTATGGCGACATCGCCAATAGCGCGACCGCCATCATGCGTATCTGCAATCCGGATTAGTTGTTAGTTGTTAGTTGTTCACATCCACTCTCTCCTTCCAACAACGAACAACCAACAACCAAACACAACTGTAACTCTTAAGCCACTTGAAATGCGGCACATACAATTTTAGCTATTATTTAGCTAAATTGTTCTTCAAATTTCCTATGAATTTCAGGCAAATCAGTGTTAGTTTTTATCTAGTCGTGCGCCCTAAAAACGAGTAGAATAATTTATCGTGAAATCTGTCTTCAGACGCGTTCGCTTCTCCGCCTTTACGCTGATCGAGCTAGCCATGGTGCTGGTTATCGTCAGCCTTATGACGGGCTTTGGCATGAAGGCGATGGACAAGCATGGCGCCGGAAAATCCAACTGTTACGATAAAACCCGCACACAACTGCGCCAGATCAACGCTTCGCTCGACGGCTATGTGCGCGCGCATGGTGTGTATCCAAAGCCTGCAGCGGTCAATGTCGGCGTGACCAGTACGACATTTGGCAAGCAGAGCACCGATGGCTCCACCGTCAACAGCGACGACGGCGGCGATACATGGATCGGCGCGCTGCCCTTCGCCACGCTCGGCCTGCCCGCAAGCTTCGGCGCCGATTGCTGGGGCAATAAATTCATCTACAGCGTTACCAAAACCCTTTCAGATGATGCGGCGGCGTTTGAATCCGGCGCCGGCCAGATCACCATCAAGACCGGCACCATCGCCAGCGCCTCCAACATTACGACGGCGGGCGCTTACGCGATCATCAGCCGCGGCGAGAATCCGTTAAAGCCCTGCCAACGCAACTATACCGGCGCCAAGTCGGGATGTTTCTGCGACAGCGCGCAGGAAGATGCGGCCATCACCCGCGTCGATAAAGAAAATTGCGACCTTAATAACACTACCATCTACGCCACCGCCTTCAATAACGGGCCGGATGCGCCCAATTATTTCGACGACCTCGTCATCTACAAAGAAAAAGCCGACACCTCCGTGACCAACTGCCTGCCGGAAGTCTTCTCATGGCTGACCAATTGCTCGGCGCCCGTAGGCACGCTGGCCCATGGCGGCTCAACGGACGTCGTCAACTCGGCGTCGGGCTTTACCGGATTAACGACAGTGGCGTGCGATAACGGCACACTCTCCACTTCCGGCGTGACGACCTGTGATCCGGCTCCGACCGGTTGCGATGCGGTCTCCGTCAACTGGGATAGCGGCCATTGCTCGGCTGCCGTGGGTGCCATGGCGGACGCTCAAACAGACATTGTCACCGACGCGTCACTCAACGGCTATACCGGCTCGGCGAATGTCGAATGTTCCGGCGGGACCACCACCGTCACCGGCAGTATCGCTTGCAACGCCAACTGTACGTCGGGTAACGATTATGTCTGGATGGCCAATTGTAACGACGACTACGCCGCCTTCGCGCATGGAGGTTCTACTGGCCTCACTAACGACGCTGCCGGCTATACCGGCACGGCGACCTTATCGTGCGCTAACGGCGTACCATCCGTGGATCCCGGTGCCACCTGTACCGCCGATGCCTGCCCGGCCACCGTTGGCTATACATGGATGGCCAACTGCTCCGGCAACTACTCGGAAATCGCCAGCGGCGCCTTCGAGGTCGTCACCAACACCGCACCAGGTTATAGCGGCACGGTCAATGTGTCCTGTACCGCGGGCGTCGCCTCGCCAAGTCTCGCCAGCTGTAACGCCGCCTGCGCTTCCGAGACGCCGACCTGGGATACCAACTGCACCGGCGTCACGGGTGTGCTGGCGCATGCCGCTTCGACCAGCGTGGAGAATACGGCCGTTGACTATACCGGATCGGTTACCGCCACCTGCAATAACGGCACCATGGAATATGCCGACGAAATCTGCGACAGCACCCGTTGCGACCTGCCATGGGGCGGTACGATCGCGGCAGCGGCAGCCGTCACCGCCTACTCCACCGCAACCCCGACTCCGCCCAATACCTGTGCCGACGTCGACGAAACCCGCACCTGCGACGCCGGCGGCTCAGGCGTACTCTCGGGCTCGTTCACCATTCAAAACTGCGCCGCGGGTTGCGCCTCTCAGGGTGTCAATTGGGATAGCGACTGCTCAGGCACCGCGGTAGCGGCGGCGGCAGGCGGCGCGCAAGCGGTAGGCAACACCGCGCCCGGCTTTGGCGGCACGGCAACCGCGACCTGTAACGCCGGTGGTGCGGGCACGTTTGCGATATCGGGTTCGACCTGCACCGTGGCGGTCAACGGCACCTGCGGCACGGCCCATGGCGCCTCCACTACCAACGCGCCGGCAGTCAACCTTTGCGCAACAGGTACGGAAACGGCAGTTGCCGGTGCCGGCCCCTATACATGGGATTGCCAAGGGAGCGGCGGCGGGTCGACCGCCAACTGCAGCTCGAACAAATCCTGCCAGGGTACGCCATGGGGCACGGTGGCACATGCCTACAGCAACACCGCCTACTCCAGTGCCACACCGGCAGCGGCCTGCACCACCGTCGACGAAATCAGAACCTGTACCCAGGGCACACTGGATGGTAGCTTCGCGCAAACCTCCTGCAGCGACGGTTGCACGGGTACGCCATGGGGCGCGGTAGCACATGGCTATAACAACACCGCCTACTTAAGCACGAATCCGACCGGCGCTTGCACCGCATCAGAGTTGCGCACCTGCACCAACGGCACGCTCTCGGGCTCCTACACCAACGCCACCTGCACCGACGGCTGCGCGGCGCAATCGGTCGGCACTTGGCTGACCAACTGCTCGGGTGCCAACGCCACGGCAGCGGCGGCAGGCGCCGCACAAGCGATCACCAACACGGCAGTGGGGTATTCGGGCTCGGCCACCGCCACCTGCGATGCGGGTGGTGCGGGCACCTTCGCCCTCTCGGGTACGAGCTGCGCGGTGGATGTGTGTGCGTGCGATGGGCGAATGACCCCCATTATGACCAGCGCTTCCAGCCCTGCGGGCTATACGTTCTCGGCCAACGTCAATAGCTCTAATGTCTGGACGGTCTTTGATAATTCAACAAACCACTGGAGCGGATGGGGCGGCGACGGCACCACCTCGACCAACTGGGTGCGAATTCAGTTCCCCGCGGCGGTGACGATCACCTCCTACAGTATGTCAGGGCTTAGCTGGTGGGGGTTACACTATCTTGCACCGAAAGACTGGACGTTGCAGGGCTCAAGCGACGGCTCGGCCTGGACCACGGTGGATACGCAGACAAATCAAATCAACTGGGGGCCGGCCCCTGAAACCAGAAGCTATACGTTATCATCCGCACAAACCTATCAATACTGGCGGTTACACATCACGGCGAACGGCTATGGCAATAACTGGGTCACCATCTCGGATCTGAAGTTTTATAATTCGAGCTGTTCCGGTGCCAAAACCGCGCTCGTTCCGCAATTAAGCTCCAATACTTCCGCGGCTGGCTATACGGCCTCGGCCAATGTGAACAACTCAACCGCCTGGAATAACTTCGACCGATCGGAAACCGCCGCTTGGGGAAGCAACGGCACCAGCACCACCAACTGGATACAAATCCAGTTCCCGAATGCGGTGAGCGCCAACTCCTACCAACTTAGTGCCCAAGACAATTGGGGATCACAGGCGGCTACGCCCAAGGACTGGACGCTCCAGGGCTCAAGCGATGGGTCGAGCTGGACCACGGTCGATACGCGCAATAACCAAGTCTGGTGGCTAGTTGGATTCCCCGCAAGTACCCCCGGCGCTGAGACCAGAACCTATAATTTCCCCACCGCAACCTACCAATATTGGCGCCTGACCAGTACGGCCAACGAGAATGTCAACATGTGGCATGGCATCGGGGAGTTCCAGCTGTATTATTCCTCGAACAGCTGTGCCCCTGCCGCCTATCCGGCCTACTGTATGTCGGACAACAATGCGAGCGGGCAGCTGGGCACTGGCGCAGGGGCGGGTTCTGGTTCTTCCACCCCACTGGCCGTCTCGGGCGGGTATAAGTTCTTCCAAATCAGCGCCAACGCACATAACGTTTGCGGCTTGCTCGACACCAGAGGAACGGCTGAAACCACCCTGGCGGGCGATGCCTATTGCTGGGGTGGCAACACCGCCGGTCAGATTGGCGATAACACCACCACCCAGCGCACCACCCCCACTGCGGTGACCATGCCGACAAGCGGTGGCGCAACGTCCATGAAAAACTTCATTTCCATTTCGGTCGGCACCTACCATACCTGCGCGCTGGATGAATATGGAAATGCCTTCTGTTGGGGGGATAATACCTACGGCCAGCTGGGCGATAACACCACCACCCAGCGCAAAACCCCCACGGCCGTTTCAGCAGGATCCGTCCTGTTCAAAAAAATCGTGGCGGGCGGGGATAGTAACGGCACGGCCTACCATACCTGCGCGCTTGACACCGGCGACTACGCCTATTGCTGGGGTAGAAACAACCAGGGCCAGTTGGGCGATGGCACCACCACCCAGCGCAATGTTCCGACCAAGATTAACGGGTATACATGGTCCGACCTCTATATTAACCACTCCTCAACCTGTGGGATAACAACGGCAGGCGCCGCCTATTGCTGGGGTAATTACACCGGCCATACCGACACAGCGAGCTATACAACACCGCAGACGGTGGATGGCGGCCTGACCTGGTCGGCTATCGCCAATGGCGGTGCGGGTGGTGCGGCGGTCAATAAATGCGGGATAACAACGGCGGGAGCCGCCTATTGCTGGGGCGATAATGGTGCCGGCCAGGTGGGCGATGGTACCACCACGGCACGGCCGACGCCCGTTGCAGTCACCGGCGGCCTGACCTACTCGGCCATTCAAAGCGGCACGCTCGGCGCGGTGGCGCTAACCACCGCTGGCGCAGCGTATAAATGGAGCAGCACCGCCGGTCCGACCGCGGTGGCGGGCGGCCTGACCTACTCGGCGATGGCCAGCGGCGGCCAAGGGACTGAGGCGGCCTGCTTCCTCGGCACCAGCGCCTTGACCTGTGTCTTCAATGGCAGTGCGGTGGCCAATGGCGCTAGTGTTACGGCGTACTCAAGCGCGACGCCGGCCGGCGCCTGCACCTCGGAATCACGGACCTGCACCAACGGGTCGCTCTCGGGAAGCTATAGCTACGCCACCTGCACGGCGGGCTGCGCCATCTCCGCCGAGACGTGGGATACGAATTGCAGCGACTCCACCATCGCAGCCGCAGCGGGTGCGGCGCAGGCCCTCACCAACGAAGCGGCGAACTATACGGGTTTGGCCACGGCGACCTGTAACGCCGGCGGTGCGGGCACCTTCGCACTTTCAGCTACCAGCTGCACCTCCACCTCCTGCGGACTGCCGTGGGGCGGCACGATTGCCCACGGCGCTTCAACCACGGCCTACTTAAGCGCGACGCCGGCCGGCGCCTGCACTTCGGAAACCAGAACCTGCACCACCGGCGTGCTCTCGGGCTCCTACACCAACGCCACCTGCACCGCCGGTTGCGCGGCGCAGGCGCTGACATGGGATACCAACTGCTCGGTCACGACTGCCGCCGCGGCGGCGGGCGCTGCCCAAGCGCTTACCAACACGGCCCTCGGCTACACGGGTTCGGCAACGGGTACCTGCAACGCCGGCGGCTCGGGCGTCATCGCCACCTCGGGCACCAGCTGCACGGTAGCATCGAGTGTTCCTGCGGATGGGTCACTTTACTGTTGGGGTGCGAACGGCCAGGGCGCTGTAGGTGACGGCACCACCACCAACCGCACCAGCCCCGTTGCGGTTACGGGCGGGCTTACCTTCACCGCTGTTTCTCAGGGCGGCGGCGGTACAGGTGCCCATACCTGTGCCATTACCTCGGCGGGCGCGGCTTATTGCTGGGGCGAGAACGGCTATGGCCAGGTGGGCAACAATTCAACCACAGATGTTTCTTCGCCCACGGCAGTCAATGGCGGGCTTACCTTCGCAAAAATCTCCGCGGGCTATGAACATACCTGCGGCGTTACGACCGGTGGCGCTGCCTATTGCTGGGGCGAGGGCACAGGAATCGGAGATGGTTCTTCCACCCAACGTAAAACGCCCACTGCCGTCACTGGCGGGCATACTTTCTCGGAAATTTCCGTAGGCTTCTACTATGCCTGCGGTGTGAAAACCAACGGCACGATTTACTGTTGGGGCGAGAACGCCAAGAGACAATTGGGTGACACCACCACGACCGACCGCACATCTCCGGTCGCGGTTACGGGTGGCATCACCACCTTCACCTCCGTCTCGGCAAATAATGAAACCACCTGCGGCCTGACCTCATCTGGCGCTGTCTACTGCTGGGGCGAGGGCACCGGCGGCGAAATCGGTGATGGTGCCACCACTGACCGCACATCTCCCACCTTGGCTAGCGCTGCGCGCGCCTTTACCGCCATCGCCGGCGGCGGCGATGCTGATGCCACACCCTACAGCACCAACTGCGGCATCACTGCCGGCGGAGTTGCCTATTGCTGGGGTGAGAACAGCTCCGGTCAGGTCGGCAATAACAGCACGACCGATGTCTCACTACCAACGGCCGTTTCGACCGCACAGACCTTCAGCAGCATCACGGTAGGCGAAATGCATGCGTGCGGCTTAACTGCTGCAGGTGCCGCCTACTGCTGGGGCGAAAACGGATATAAGCAAATTGGAGACAACAGTACCACTGACCGCCAGACGCCGGTTGCCGTATCCGGCGGCCTTGTCTTTGCTTCCATTGCTGCCGGGGATGAACATACCTGCGGTGTAACCGGTGCAGGCGTAGGCTATTGCTGGGGATATAACGCAGAAGGACAGGTCGGCGACGCCAGCACCAGCACCCGTGGCGTACCTACGGCTGTGGGTGGTGGATTGACCTGGAGCAAGATCGTTGGTGGCGCCGAACATACCTGCGGATTGACAACCGGCGGAGCGACTTATTGCTGGGGCTATGGTACTTACGGGCAAATCGGTAATGGCGGAACAGCAAGCAAATCCTCGCCGACCTTGGTTTCCGGCGGATTAACCTTCACCCAACTTTCTGCTAATTCCAGTAAACATACCTGCGCGCTGACTGCCGCCGGTGCGGCTTACTGCTGGGGCCTCAACACTGACGGGCAATTGGGCGACAACACCACCACTAACCGTAATGTGCCTACGGCGGTCTCCGGCGGGCTCACCTTCACTTCGATCACCACCGGCATGTACAATAGCTGTGGCATGACGGCTTCCGGCCTCTATTGCTGGGGTACCGGCAATAGTGGGGCGAATGGTGATGGCACGTCTACCAACCGCAAAGTGCCCACGGCAGTGACGGGGAGCGCGAGCTTTACTGCACTTGCCAACGGTATGGGCGCTGTTCAAAGCTGCGCCTTACAAGGCACATCGGCTTATTGCTGGGGTAACGGCAATAGTGGGGCGAATGGTGATGGCGCCACCACCGACCGTAACAGCCCGGTCCAGGTCGGTGCGATAATCTGGGCTTACCTCAGTAAAGGGGCGCATTTGGGCAACCATATCTGCGCATTAACAACGGCAGGCGCGGCTTATTGCTGGGGCGATGGTAGTAACCGGGCTAATGGCAGCAGCGGCTATACCGACACCACGGTCCCCACTGCCGTTGGCGGTGGTTTTACTTTCGCCGATATTTCGACCAGTTACACCAAAACCTGCGCCACGCGCACCAATGGCAGCGTCTATTGCTGGGGTGGCGGCTATCTCGGTGCGGGGAGCAGCAGCGGCGACACTGAAACACCAACCATTATTACCCCCACCAACGCCGG